>PGXR01000305.1 GCA_002839245.1 Spirochaetae bacterium HGW-Spirochaetae-7
CCGCCGCGAAACAAGCAGCGTAATCGAAGCCGACCGCCTTCAGGAATTCGTGCCTTGCGAACTCCAGATAGTTCAGGTAATTGGCGTTGTTGACATGGCCGTTCATGTCGCATTCGTAGGTGCGTACGACGAGTTCGCAGGTATGGTGCATGCCGCGAGTATATTATTTCAAGTACCGCGTCCGCAAGCCGGGTCATCCAGCCGTAGATTCACAAGGCTGGCCGGATTCGCCGTCAGGCAACTCATCGCCTTGACGATGGAGAATCCTTCCTTGCGGTAGAGGTCGAGAGCCTTCGTGTTGTCGGCATTGACGGAAAGGAACGCCTTCCCGAAACCGGAGTCGCGGGAAAAAGCCAGGGCCGACCTGATCAGGGCGCGAGCCAGGCCCTTGCCGCGATGCTCCCGGTCCACAGAAATGGTGCCGATGAACGTGGAGCCCTCCTCGTCATCTCGTTCGACCCTGAGCGTTCCGCACGCCTTGCCATCTGGAGCGACGACGAGCATGAGGCCGCCAGGCAGGAATTCATCCGAATCGATAAATTCTGCGAGGTCCTCGGGGCGGGTATCGACCGAGCCCTTGACCTCCCTGAAGTTGCGATTCCTTACGGCGACGAATTCGGCGATATCCAGCCCTATGTCTCGAGCCAACGGGACTATTCGGTAACCTGCAGGCAGGATGGCCACCGCGGGAGCGCTCGGTTTCGCGAGCATGAGACAGGCAGTGCGTTCGAGCTTGAAACCCAGGCGCGCAAGCACCGCTATCAGGGCTGCATTGTTCTCCGGCAAGAAAAGATAGATGGTATCCGCTGCTTCGTCGAGCGCGGCAGCCACCGCGGAGACCATTGATCCGTAAGCCTCGACGCTGGGTTCTCCACATGCGTGGAGTATGGCAATGCGGGCACGCCTCGCGGCCCTGAATGACGGACCCATCATCGCAGCCGCGGCGCCGCAGACCGTTCCGTGGTCGTCGAGCAGAGCGAACGACGGAAAATCTTCGCCATATGCCCAGGACAGGCCGGGTATGTAGGATTCGTCGTGTTCGGTGCCATGTGCGCCGCAGTAGTCCAGGAACGGCCTGGCTTGAGGATCGGACGCATCCTTGATTCTATGCAGCATATGACGAGTATATGCTGGAGCCATGAACAGTCAAGACCATGCACTTGACGGACGACAGGGACAGTCCCGATAGTGATAGCGTGATACTGGAGGAACAATGTCGTCAGCATTCTATGATCCACTAAAACTTCGCGGGCTTGAACTGTCCAACCGTCTGTTCATGGCGCCGATGTGTCAATATTCTGCGGTCGACGGACTGGCCGGTGACTGGCACCGGCGGCACTACGCCGAACGCGCGACCGGAGGCGTGGCGCTGGTCGTAATCGAGGCGACGGCGGTCAGTCCGGAGGGCCGGATAAGCCCCGCCGACCTCGGCCTCTGGAACGACGAGCAGCGGGATGCGCTGGCTTCGGTCGTCGATGCTGTACACCGGGCAGGCGCCAGGATAGCCGTCCAGCTGGCTCACGCCGGGCGCAAGGCCTCCAGCCTCGCTCCGTGGGACGGGAAGGGTTGCGTGCCCGAGGGCGAAGGCGGCTGGGCGGTCATCGCGCCTTCTGCGCTCGCCTTCGACGGTACGTACGCCGTGCCCAGCGCAATGGACGAATCGGATATTGACCGGGTCGTCGCATCTTTCGGGAAGGCTGCCAGGCGCGCCGTTGAGGCGGGTTTCGATTCCGTGGAGCTGCACGCAGCCCATGGCTACCTGATCCACCAGTTCCTGTCGCCGCTCAGCAATACGCGGAC
>PGXR01000040.1 GCA_002839245.1 Spirochaetae bacterium HGW-Spirochaetae-7
CGGCCAGGAGTGGTTTGCCCTATTCCGTCGCCATTTTCGACGTCGACCACTTCAAGCGCTTCAACGACGTCTACGGCCACGAATGCGGCGATGTCGTGCTGAGGGGCATATCCGACGCGATGGTCGACTCGGTACGAGAAACCGACGTGGTCAGCCGCTGGGGCGGCGAGGAATTCCTCGTGCTGTTCCCCGGCACCGGCATGACAGGCGCGATCGAGGCCGCGGAAAAGATACGGGCGCGGATCGAGGGCGAGAATTTCATGTACGGCGGCGAGACCCTCAAGGTTACCATCACGGCTGGCGTTTCCACCTCGGTCGAAGGCCACGACGCCGATTCGTGCGTGCGGCAGGCCGACATGTCCCTGCTCTCGGGCAAGGCCAAGGGCAGGAACGTCGTCATTGCAGGCAAGCCGTAAAAACCGGCAGCTTTCAGTATCCGGCGCGGTGCATGCCCTGCTCCACGTCGGTACGCTCGACTTCGAGGTCTACCGAAACCCGCCCGTAGCTGTTTTCCACCTCCGCCGAGAAGGTGGCCAGCCCTATCGTCACCGCCAGTTCAGCTGCATTCCCCAATGAATATGCGAAGGACTCCGAGCGGGCCTCCCCCTCGAACGAACAGGCGAGAGTCCCCGACCCCCTGCCCTCGTCTCCAGTCGGCGCGCCAAGCTCTATTGCCAGGCGGCCCCGCCGTTCCACGCCCTCCCTGTCGGTGAACGAGAACGCGTACTCGTAGCCATACCGGCCGGAGGAGTCGAACGCTACGGCGGGCGACTTCTGGAATACCCTCCTGAGGCGGTACAGCTGGTCGTTGAAATGGGAGCTCAGGTCGGTGACGATGGCCCGCTTGCCCGATTGCACGCGGACGAGCTCCTTCCACGGCCCGAACTTGACCTCAGGCATCTTGACGACGCCGAAATCCCTGCCCAGGTCGGTAGAAATCTCGTGGATGCCCGGCTCGACGCCCTCGATGACGAAGGGTTTCCGCCTGTCCCCGGTAGTGTAGCCGGCAAAGGTCCCGTCGAGGATGACCTGGGCATCGATCAGCGGCGAAAACAGGGATATCGACCCTGGCGTCTCGTCGCGCAGCGACAGGATGGAGCGGTTGCGGCTATCGTCGCGAAGCACCGGGCGCTTGCCGGTCAGCCGCTCGATGACGCCTTCGGCGAGGCCGTGGACCAGGTTCTCGGTGGAACCGGTATCGGAAAAGGTGGCGACACGAGAACTGGAAACCTCGATAAGCTTGAGAGTCAGCCGCAGTTCCGTTCCCAGGAGCACATACTCGCCCACGACTATCCAGTCCGCGGAAGCTATCCCCGTGAAGACTCCCGTCGGCGCTGCGGCGATGGCCGACAGCGACAGTTCCCGCTCGCGAAGCAAGGCGTCGATCGCGGCCCGGTCGACCAGCTCGACCAGTCCGCTCGACGAAAGGTCATAGAGGAATATCCCCTGAACTATGCCCGCGATGTAGTCGTAGCGCGGGTCTGGCGAGCGGTTTTCCGGTGAAAGCACGGCCACGCGGGGAGCGGCTGAAGCAGGTGAAGCCGGGCACAAGGCCATGAACAGGGCAAGGGCGGCGGGCATGGCCCGCCATGTTCCACTATGCATCGACGCCTCCGTTGCGTTACCCGCCCATGATCGGGGGGAGAACGCCGTACTGTCAAGCCAGAACGCCTCTAGGCGCGGCTCTCGACCATCTCCGATGTCGGGTAGAAGCGGATGGCGGGATTTTTGGCCTTGATGCGCTCGTACGACCACGGGGACTCCGACATGAACACGTGGGTGTTCCTGATGTCTATAAGTATGTACCGAGCGTGCTCGTCGACGAAGGTCTTGAGCGCCTTCTCGTCGTCTGAAGTGATCCAGTGCGCTATGGTCATTTCTATTGGCCGGTAGGAGCAGAGCGCCTTGTACTCGTGCTCCATCCTGTACTGCAACACCTCCAGCTGGAGCTGGCCCACGACGCCCAGGACCCGCGTGTTATGGTGGTTTGGCTTGGAGAATATCTGGACGACACCTTCCTCGGCCAGCTGGTCCAGCCCCTTGCGGTACTGCTTGTCCTTCTCGGGGTCCGCGTTGACGATGTACCTGAAAATCTGCGGGGCAAAGCTCGGTATGCCCTTGAAGTTGACCGCCTCGCCTTCGGTGACCGTGTCCCCTATCTTGAAGGTTCCGGTGTCGTGGATGCCGATGATGTCGCCCGGCCAGGCTTCGTTGACAACCTCGCTGTCCTGAGCCATGAAGGCCGTCGGGTTGGCCGTCCTGAACGGCTTGCCAGAACGTACGTGGAAATACGTCTGGTTCCTCTCGAACTTGCCCGAGCATATGCGCAGGAAGGCCACCCGGTCACGGTGCCTCGGGTTCATGTTGGCGTGTATCTTGAAGACGAAGCCGGAAAACTTCTCCTCCTCGGGCAGCACGATGCGTTCCTCGCTCACCTTGGGCGTCGGGCACGGAGCGACCGACGTCAGGGTATCCAGCAGCTCGCGGATGCCGAAGTTGTTAATCGCCGAGCCGAAGAATACCGGAGTAACCTCGCCCGAGAGATACTCGTCCAGGTCGAGCGGAGGATAGATTGCCGATATCAGCGCCACGTCGTCCCGCAGCTTGGCGGCCAGGGATGTGCCGACCTTCTGTTCCAGCACCGGGTCGGACAGGTCGTCGATGGTGACGAATTCGGTCGGCCGTTCGACCTCGCCGGCGTGGAAGAGGATGAGCTTCCTCTCGACCAGGCTGTAGACGCCCTTGAAACTGCGCCCCTGCCCAACCGGCCAGGTAACCGGCCGTACGCCTATGGCGAGTTCCCGTTCCGCCTCGTCGAGCAGTTCCATGGGGTCCTTGCCCTCGCGGTCAAGTTTGTTCATGAAGGTAGCGATGGGCGTATGGCGCATTCGGCAGACTTCGCAGAGCTTGAGCGTCCTCTCCTCGACGCCCTTGACGGAATCTATCACGAGGAGTGCGCTGTCCACGGCCGACAGGCCGCGGTAGGTATCCTCGGAGAAGTCGGCGTGGCCAGGCGTATCGAGCAGGTTGATCTTGCGGCCGTTGTACTCGAAACCCATCACGGAGGTGCTGATGGATATGCCGCGGTCCTTCTCTATCTCCATGAAGTCCGATACCGAAGCCCGGACCTTCTTGCCGCTCTTCACGGCGCCGGCGATGTGAATGGCTCCACCGAACAGCAGGAGCTTCTCGGTTATGGTCGTCTTGCCGGAGTCGGGGTGCGATATGATGGCGAAGGTAAGGCGCCGCCGTATCTGTCGTTCAAGTTCGGTCATGCGTGTTTTTCCTGTAGCCTGGAAATGCTTAGAAGCTTCAAGGCGGGCTTTGCCCGGATGATACCAAAAACGGACGCCCGGTGACTAGGGCAGGACAGACTGCCGGAATGTCATTGCTGGCTATTATCGCTATACTTGATTCATGTTGCGCGTGTCTTGTCCTGGGAGGACAATCCTTATGGCTGAATGAAAAGGTCGCAAAGTGAGCGGAATGAACCAGAAAACGATCCTGCTCGTCGAGGACGAGATGCTCATAGCGATGGCCCAGAAGATGTTCCTGGAGAAATACGGCTACAAGGTCCTGACCATCAACACGGGCGAGAAGGCAATCGAGTACCTCAAGTCCGATTCCGAGATAGAGCTGGAAATCCTGCCCGACAGCAAGAAGCTTCCCCTCGAGAAATTCGGATATCACGTGATTACGGCGACCAGCGCAGAAAAGGCCATCGAGATATTCGAAAATCATGACGAAATCGACCTCATCCTCATGGACATCGACCTCGGCTCCGGCATGGACGGTACCCAGGCCGCCGAGATCATCCTGCAGCACCGCGACATACCGATCCTGTTCCTGTCCAGCCACACCGAACCCGACATCGTCGAGAAAACGGAAAAGATCACCTCGTATGGCTACGTCGTCAAAAATTCCAGCATCACGGTGCTCGATGCCTCGATCAAGATGGCCTTCAAGCTGTTCGACGCCAATGCCAGGCTCAAGCGAGAATTGCTCGAGCGCAAAGAAATGGAGAGGGGACTGGAAAAGACCCGGTTTGAGCTGCAGGAGATCAAGATCAAGGCCGACGAAATAAGCGAATTCGCGCAGAGCGTAATAGACACCATCCGGGAACCCCTCCTGTCGCTGGACCACGACCTGAGGGTAGTCACGGCAAGCCGCTCGTTCTACGATTTTTTCATGGTCAAGCCTGAGGATACCGTCGGGCAACTGATCTACGACCTGGGGAACAAGCAATGGGACATACCCAAGCTTCGCGAACTACTCGAGGAGATCCTGCCTAGCCAGACGTCATTCGAGGCCTACGAGGTCGAGCACGATTTTGCCACGATAGGCATGCGCACGATGCTGCTCAACGCGCGGCAGATCATGCAGGCAGCGGGCGCACGCAAGATCATCCTTCTCGCCATCGAGGACATCACGGCACGAAAGGAGACAGAGCTGGTCGCCAAAGCGCTTCTTGACGAGAAGAACCTCATACTCAAGGAAGTCCACCACCGTATCAAGAACAGCATGAATACCCTGAAGAGCATGTTCGAGCTCCAGGCCAGTACGCTGGACGAGCCAGCAGCAAAGGAAGCGCTCAAGGACGCCGAAGGCCGCGTGGTGAGCATGATGACGCTCTACGACAAGCTGTACCGCTCTGTCGAGTACAGCGCCTTCTCCATCAAGGGTTACCTTGGGTCCCTGGTCGACGAGGTGATCGCCAATTTTCCGGGAGCCGGCTCCATCGCGGTGGAGAAGCAGCTCGAGGATTTCAGCCTCGACGCAAGGGTCATGCAGTCGATAGGCATCATCGTCAACGAGTTGCTGACGAACATCATGAAATACGCGTTCAAAGGCAGGCAGAAGGGATCGATCCGTGTATCGGCCTCGATGGATGGCGCCAGGGCCAGGATAACCGTGGAGGACGACGGCCCGGGAGTGCCGCAGAACATCAACTTCGACAATTCCCCGGGTTTCGGCCTGATGCTCGTCAGGACGCTGACAGAGCAGATAGGCGGAACGATCAGGATGGAAAGGAATAATGGCACCATCATCGTCCTGGAGTTTGACAGGTAGGGGACTACTCGAGGCCTCCCATCCTTGACATGCAGCTGTTCCGTCTGTAAGTTAACGACCGGTCGCTAACAATATGACACATGACGATATCGTACAAGCCGCGTTCAGGGTCTGGGGACGCGAAGCCTACAGGAAGATGAGCCTCACCGATGTCGCCGCAGAGCTTGGCGTCACCAAGCCCGCACTGTACCGGCATTTCAGTGACAAGGACGGGCTCCTCGAGGCGATGCGCGCCGCTTTTTTCGATCGCTACGCCGAGGCGATGCGCACGGCCTTTCCAGCGGGGCTCACAGGCTTGCAGGATGCTTCCGCCTCCACGTTGCGGATGGTCGAGACGCTGGCAACTCATTTTGGCTCAAGTCCGGGCGACCTGGCCTTCATGTTCGCACGCATCCTGCGACTGCCCGAGTTCGACAGGGTATTCTCGTCGGAGCTGGCAACCAGGGGTATCGCGGCTGACCCGGAACCTGCCTTTGGCGAGACCGCCATGGTACGAGCCCACATGGCGGTAGGCACTTGTTTCTTCATGGTCGCGTTCTTCCACCTGGAGCGCATGGCTGATAATCCTGAACCCTCGCCGGGGGAGCTGGCCTCCCTCGTCTCCTCGGTCATCGAAGTAGTCGGTCAGGGCCTTGACCAGGAAAGCGGGCCAGGGGCACGGTTGCCAGGCGGTACAGAGCTTGTCGATTATGTAGCGCTGGAGGCCAAGGCGCGGCTTTCGAAGACGGAAACAGCCGCGGCCGATGGGCTGCTCCCGGCCGTCGCCGCCGTTGTGGCCGCGGTGGGCTCGTGGGACGCGTCCATGGACATGGTCGCCAAGCGCTCCGGGCTGTCCAAGAGCGGGCTGTACTCGCATTTCAGGAGCAAGGAAGACATGCTGATGCGCCTGTTCGAAGCCGAGTTCGAAAGGATCACCGCGACCATGGCGGACAGGCTTGCAGGGCAAAGCGGCACTCCCGAACGACTGTACCTGGCCATGGCGACGGCGGCCGAGTACCTCGTCGCGAGGCCCGACATCCTGGTCGCCCTCGACTGGCTGCGAATGCAGCGGCTCGGCATCCCCGGGCTGGTACCCGGGCCGATGCTCGAGCTGTTCTCGTTCTTGAAGGGCAAGGAGTCGGGACTACGGCTTCTGGGAGGGTCGCTGGGCCTGACCGTACGCTGGATCATGTTCATGACGGTACACCAGCTGATGCACTCCGGGGATGCCGATGCCTCCTCCCGCGCCCGTAACATGCGGATGCTTCATGGATTTTTGCTTGGCGGATTGAGATTGGTTCCCGCGGTCGCGCCTTGGGCGGACCCGATATAAAGAGTCGGCGGTCCGCCCGGCGCCAACGCGCGCGCGGTCCACGGCTCTACCGAGGAGTTCATCGTATGCGTTCAAAGTACCCCGGCTTCTGGCAATCGCTCCAATGGCGCGTTGCCGTCATGGCGGCATTCGTTGCGCTGGCCTTGCCGCCCGGCGCATCGGCTCTCGGGTCGAAAGATTCCCCTAGGCCTGCCGACGAAGCGGGCATCCGCCTGGCGGCCGCTCCTCCTTACGCCGCGCCTCCGGAATCGGGCGACACCTGGACATCGTCCATTCCCGGCACGCTAGGACCCGCGCCGGACGGAGCCTTTGCCGGGGCGGTCATCGCCGATGGCAAGCTGGCGCTCGACATCGACCGCGCCGTCGAACTGGCGCTTGCCAGCAATATCGGCCTGGCCAGTTCCCGCATCGATACGGCTGCGAAGCAGCGCAAGTTGGACACCGCCTGGAACGTCTTCGTGCCGACGGTCGACGTCTCCGGCACGATGGCGCGAATGAACGTACCGACGGAAGTAGCACTCGCCGTACCGCCGTATTCGTATGAGCTGCCACAATGGTCCGCGTCGGGCTCGCTATCGGCCAGCCTGATGCTCAACGTGGCGCTCTTCGAGGGCATACGCAACCTGAAGCTCGACTACGAGTCCGGCCTCATTTCATATGCGCTGGCCAAGCTCAAGCTCGAGCGGGACGTGCGCAAGGCTTACTACAGCATCCTGCTGCTGAACGAGAACGTTTCCCTGATGGAAGAAAACCTGGCCGCCGCGGAGCGCCGCGTCGGGCAGGCGCAGGCCAACTACCGCGCGGGACTTGCTCCAGAGCTGACCTACCTCCAGGCTCGCGTCGCCGCCGCCAACCTCAAGCCTGCCCTGGAAGAGCTGCGCAACGCGGTCAGCTCGTCGATGGCGGGTTTCGCGCTTAACCTTGGCCTGCCGCGCGGCATGGCCATCAGCCTGGAAGACGCCCAGGCTCCCGTCTTCGTCGACCTTGACCCCGACAGGCTTATCGGCGGCATGGTTGCCGGCCGCCTGGAAATCCAGGGCATGCTCAAGTCGCTCGAGCTGCTTGAAAGCGCACGCAAGCTGGCTTTCCTGCAGCTGTACAGCCCCACCCTGGTGCTCGGCCTCAACTTCGATCCGACTTTCCAGCGCGACCCGATGAAGGATTCATGGTTTATGGACGAAGGGTGGAAGCAACGATCGGGAATGTTCCGCGCGACGCTGTCATACCGACTGAACCCCCTGGTGCCGCTGACCAAGGAAGCCTTGGGCCTGGTCGAGCTGGAGGAAAGCCGCGAGAAGCTGCGCATCGCCCTGGCGCAGAGCATCCGCGGCATGGAAACGGAGATAGACGCCATCGCGCTGAAGCTGGACAAGGCGCGCAAGGGCATTGACGCGCTGCAGCTGAACGTACAGCTGGCCGAACAGGCCTATGCCCTGGCGGAGGACGCCTATAAGTTCGGCGCCCTGCCGCTTGTCGACGTCCAGAACTCCGAACTCGAACTGCGCAAGGCGCGCAACGAAGTCCTCAAGGAAAAATTCAACTACATGACCGGGCTCCTGGACCTGGAGTACGCCGTCGGCGTCCCGTTCGGAACCCTTTCGAGGAGACTGCCATGAAAAAGAACCTGTACGGAGCGCTGGCCATGGTGCCAATCCTCCTCATAAGCGGCGCCGTCACGATGTCGTGCTCGGGCGGCAAAAAGGACGCGGGCCTGGCGGCCGGGAAACCGGAAGGCGACGCGCCGGCGGCAGTGTTCGCGGTAAACACGACCACCGCGACCCGCGGGCAGATCAGGGACTACCTGATGCTGTCCGGAGACATCGTCGCGGGTTCCACCGTCGACGCGTACCCGGAGGTCGCGGGCAAGGTGACGCGCCTCTTTGTATCGATAGGCGACCGCGTCCAGAAGGACGCGCCGCTGGCCGAGGTCGATCCGTCGCGCCCCGGCATGACGTATATCCCGGCAGTGGTCAAGGCTCCGATCGCGGGCACCATCGTCGCCCTGCCCGCCCAGCTGGGCATGACGGTCAGCCAGGCTTCTCCCGTCGCCCGCTTGAGCGGGACCGGCTCGCTTGAGCTGAGGACCTTCGTCGCCGAGCGTTTCGTGTCCAAAATCAGGCTCGGACTCAAGGCCGAGATAGGGCTCGACGCCTACCCCGGCCAGAATTTCCTGGCGAGGGTCACGGAGCTGAGTCCCGTGCTCGACCCTTCGTCGAGGACCATGGAAATACGGCTCAAGCTGCCTGGACAGGACGCCCGCCTCAAGGCCGGCATGTTCGCCAAGGTAAAGGTCATCACAGCGGAGAAAACCGGAATCGTCAAGATACCGGCCAACGCCGTGGTCAAGCGCTTCGGCGAAAGCTACGTCTTCTCGGTGGCGCCCGATCCCGCCGATCCGGCCCAGTTCGTGGCGCGGCGCAGCCCGGTGACGACCGGCATCCTGATCGACGACCAGCAGGAGATCCTTTCCGGCCTGGCCGCCGCCGAGGAGATCGTCGTGCGGGGACAAAGCCTGCTCGAGGACGGGTCGCGCGTCAAAGTGATAGACCGCCTGGCTCCCTTGCCCGCGTCAGACTGATTCGGAGAAAACCATGAGCATAACCAAGACGGTGGTCGGCAGACCGACCACGATTTTTGTCGCCTTTGCCCTGCTGATAGGCCTCGGACTGTTCGCGACGGCCAACCTTCCGGTGGACCTGTACCCGGAGATAGAGCCGCCGATCCTGGTGGTCTTCACCGGCTACACTGGCGCGGGTCCCGAGGAGGTCGAGCGCTCGGTGACGCGGCCGCTCGAGGGCACGCTGTCCAACGTATCGAGCCTCAAGAAGATAACTTCGACATCGTCCAAGGGTTCGAGCATGGTGATGCTCGAGTTCACCTACGGCACGGACATGGCCGACGCGGCCAACTCCGTGCGCGACAACATGGAGCTGGTCAAGCGGTTCCTTCCCGACGACTCGGATACCCCGCTGATATTCAAGTTCGACCCGTCGATGATCCCGATCATGGGCCTGATGGTGACGGGCAACCGCAGCCCCGAGGAACTCCGCGCCATAGCGGAGAACACCATCCTGCCGCGCATCGAGCAGGTGCCTGGAGTCGCGATGGCCTCCGTTTCGGGAGGCCGGCAGAAGGTGATCCGCGTCGAGATACCGCAGAACCGGCTCGAGGCGTACGGGCTGACCGTCACGCAGATAGTCGCCATGCTGAGGGGACAGAACGCACAGGTTTCGGCGGGCTCCATCACCGACGGCGGCCTGTCGTACATACTGACGACCGCCGGGGAATACCAGTCCCTGGACGAGATAAAGGCTACCGTGATCGCCTACAAGGGCGGCGGGATGACTGGCGGCCAGGCCGAGCTGCCCCGCACCGTACGCCTGCGCGACGTAGCCGATGTCTTCGAAGGCTACCGCGACGAGGACAGCCTGGTCTTCGTCAACGGAACGCCGGCGATTCAGATCATCGTCCAGAAGCAGAGCGGCAAGAATTCCGTCCAGACGGCCAAGGCGCTCCGTACCCGCCTGGAGCGCATTGCGATGGAAGTGCCCCAGGGAATCAAGATCTCCGAAATCTTCAATACGACGGACATAATCCAGAACTCCATCGACCAGGTCTCCTCGAGCGCAGCCACCGGCGCGATCCTCGCCGTCATCGTGCTGTTCATATTCCTTCGCTCCATGAAGCCGACGCTCATCATCGGCGTCACCATACCGATTTCGCTGCTCTTCACGCTGATGCTGATGTACTTCTGGGGACTGACCCTCAACGTGATGACGCTGGCGGGACTTGCCCTCGGCGTCGGCATGCTCGTCGACAATTCGATAGTAATACTGGAAAATATCTATCGCTACCGGGAGAAGGGAACCAAGCTGACAGCCTCGGCAATCCTGGGCAGTCAGGAGATGATCAATGCCATCGTCGCCTCGACGCTGACCACCATATGCGTGTTCGCGCCGCTGGTGATGTTCAAGGGCCAGCTCGAGCTCATGGGCGAGCTGTTCGCGGGCCTGGCCTTCACCGTGGTCATATCGCTTGTCACATCGCTGGCCGTCGCCATGCTCCTGATACCCGTGCTGGCCAGCCATTACCTCCCGGTCACCACCCGCAAGCAGAAACCCCTGCACGGCCCGCTGGCCAAGGTCGACGCCTTCTTCGAGAGGGGTTTTGCCCGGCTTGACGACGCATACCGCCACGGGATAGGACGCGTGCTCAGGCACAAGCTGATTACCATCCTGGTGATAGTCGCCATCGTCGCCGGGAGCTTGTTCATGGTTCCGCGGATAGGTTTCGTGTTCATGCCTGCCCAGTCCGCGGATTCTGTCAGCATTGCCGCCGAGCTGCCCATAGGAACGCCGCTCATCGAGACGGAAGCCGTGCTCAAGCAACTTGAGAGCATCGTCGTTAGCGAGATACACGGCTACAAGCGCATTGTGGTCAACGTCGGCCAGCGCAGCTTTTTCGGATTAGGCGGCGCCTCGAGCGGCCACCGGGGAAGCCTGCAGATTACGCTGCCTGATTTCGCCGACCGGACCCAGACAGCCGACGAGATCAAGACGATATTGCGCGGCTACTTCAACGGCTTCCCGGGAGTGACCTTCTCGTTCGGCGCCTCGAACGGCGGCATGGGCGGCGGCGGCATGGGTGGAAGCCCGGTCGACATCCTCGTCAAGACGGAGGACCTGGTCAAGGGCAAGGCGCTGGCCGAACGGATAGCCGCCCTGATACGGGCAGGCATTCCCGAAGCGACTGAACCGACCGTCGACCTCAAGGACGGCCTGCCCCAGATAGAGCTGCGGGTAGACAGGGAACGCCTGTACTCCCTGGGCCTCAACGTCTACACCGTCGGGCAGGAGATAAAGGCCGCCGTCGAAGGCATCACCGCGACCAAGTACCGATCGGGCGGCGCCGAGTACGACATCCTGGTCATCCTTTCCGAGCGTGACAGGAGCGAACTCCCCGCCCTCGATCGAATCTTCATCGTCAACCCGAGCGGGCAGCGCATAGCCCTCTCGAGCTTCGCGCGCTACGAAAAGACGACCGGCCCCATAGACATCAAGCGAGAGAACCAGAGCCGCGTCGTCCACGTGACCGCCGGAATTACCCCGGGTACGCCGATAGACCGCGTGGAGACGAAGATCCGCGCGCTCATCAAGGCCGAGATACCCGCCGAGGACGACGTTGTCATAGAATACGCCGGCGACTACCAGGAGTTCCTCAATTACGGCGTCAAGTTCGCCCTGATCATGCTGGTAGCCGTCTTCCTGGTCTTCGGCATCATGGCCAGCCAGTTCGAGTCGTTCCTGGATCCCTTCATCATCCTGTTCACGGTGCCCCTGTCCTTCGTCGGCGTCATCTGGATATATCTCCTGACCGGCGAGACCTTCAACATCATGACCGCCGTGGGCTTGATCGTCCTGGTGGGCGTCATAGTCAACAACGGCATCATACTGGTCGACTATACCAACCTGCTGCGCAAGCGCGGACTGCCGTTGAACGAGGCGTGCGTCGAGGCGGCCGGCAACCGCCTGCGTCCTATCCTGATGACCACGCTGACCACGGTGCTGGCCTTGTTGCCCATGGCCTTCTTCCCCGGCGAGGGCTCCGAACTTGTCGCCCCGATAGGGAAATCGGTGCTCGGAGGCCTGTCTTTCGGCACGCTGATGACGCTGTTCCTCATGCCGGTCATCTATGCCATATTCAACCGCCACGCCGACGAACGCAAGGCGAGGGCCGACTCCCGCCGCGAGCGGCTGGCTTCAGGCCTCAGTCGCAAACAGGTCAAGGCCATGCTCGAAAGCGGATCGACTGGCGGTAATTCGTCGGGCGACGGACCGTCCGGCGCCGAGCCGGAAACAGGAGCAGTATCATGAAGCGCGTCGAGATAATGGCGAACCGCTCGGTCGAGGAAGACCTGATGGAAGCATTTTCACTGGCCGGAATCGCCCGCCACTATACCAAGTACCCCGTCGCCTTCGGTGTCGGCCGCTCCGGCCCGCGGATGGGCGACGCCGTCTGGCCTGAGGAAAACATCGTCATGGTGGTCTATTGCGACGACGACGAAGCCGTCCTCATCATGCGTTCCATCACCGAGGTAAAAGAAAGGTTCCCCCACGAGGGCATCAAGGTTTTTGTGATGTAGACAAAAATGGTCTGGCTCTGCGCATGAGCGGGCAGGCGGGCAGGCGGGCAATAATTGCCCGCCCGGGGAATTTACTTCCTATATTTTAGTCACATTTCTGCTGGAACGCATCCCAATGGCGTTTATTCCGCCACTAGACCATCGAATCGCTTCTCTTCCCCATTTGGCACGGTAGTTGCATATACATTAGTGCATATATACTTTTTAATATGGAGGTTGAACATGTATCGAAGCTTCACCGGTGGCGGCTGGGCGCATCCCGGCTACTTTTTTGGTTTCTCGTGGGGCGGCATCGTACTGGCGGTAATCCTCATCGGGTTGGCGGTCTTTGCCGTGGTGTCGATCCGGAGGAGGGGAAAGACCCTGGACTCCGATCCGGCAAGCGCCAGCCAGCAGGGGCTCTTGGTCCTCACCGAGCGCTTCGTCCGCGGAGAGATAGACACGGAAGCCTTCAGGTCGATGAAGGCAGAACTTGCTATGCAGCCGGAAAGCGGTTACCATCCGATGGCCGGCATACCAGACTGAACCCACCGAACTGATACCACAAAGAAATCAAGGAGGCTTTCATGGCTGCTAAAATGCCGAAAATTCAGATCCTCAGGCGCGTGACACTGGGCATAGTACTAGTCGGTCTGATAATCCTGACCATCCTGCACCAACGAGTGCAAGGTATTCCATCGATCGACGCGCTGGATCCGTTCGGCGGCCTTGAAACGCTGATGAAATTCGTCGCCGGAGGTGAATTGATCAAGAAGATCGAGCCGGGAACGGTCGTACTGTTCGCCGGAATCGTCGCCTTGGGCATAGTTCTCTCACGCTTTTTCTGCGGCTGGATATGCGCCTTCGGAGCCTTGCAAGGCGTCTTTGGCTGGCTCGGGAAAAAGATCTTCGGCAGGCACTTTGACGTTCCGAAGAAGCTGGACTCGATTCTGCGCTGGCTCAAGTACGTCGTTCTAGTCGGCATAATCTATCTCACCTGGAAGACAAGCGAGCTGATAATCAGGCCATACGATCCACTGGCGGCCTTTGGCCATCTCTCGGCAGGCTTGGGCGCAGTCTGGGCGGAATTCTCCATAGGTTTCGTCATTCTTGTAGTCATCCTCCTGCTTTCGATGCTGTACGAACGGGCTTTCTGCAAGTACCTGTGTCCCTTGGGTGCGGTCAACGCCATACTCGGCCGCATACCGCTTTTCAGGATAAAGCGCGTCGAGTCGACATGCATATCGTGCTCGAAATGCGACCGCGTCTGTCCAATGAACATCGATGTCTCCCATGCACAGGTCATCGACTCGCCTGAATGCATTTCCTGCATGGAATGCGTCACGGCATGCCCTACCAAGAAGAATTCGCTGCTTACGACCCTCGGCGGAAAAGCCGTGAAGATCGGCGTCATCGTGGCAATAGGCTTCGGCATATACCTTGGCGCCGCGGCCATTGGCCAGGCAGCCGGCGTACTGCGTTTCTCGGCTCAGTCGCTGGGCGAGCTATCGACCAAGGGCGCGCTCAAGGTCGAGGACATCAAGGGATCATCGACCTGGGGTTCAGTGGCGGACTCGTTCGGCATCGAAGCTGAGCGCCTCTATCGCGAAGCCGGCGTAGACCCCAGGAAGGTGCCGCCTGAGACGATGCTGAAAAATACGGGCAAGCTGGCCGGGATCGATTCTTTCGAGGCGGATGCCGTCCGCGTGGCCGTAGCACGTATCATCGGGGTGCCTTACGCCGGCGAAAAAGGCGACTTGGTCCAGGCTGCGCCTGCGACGGCAACTCCCGAGACAGCCGCTCCGACGACAGCTGCGCCTGCGACAGCCGCCACCATGGCAGCCTTTACCGTTCCTGCCGATTTTGCGCTGGAAGGCACCATGAGCATCGCCGACATCAGCGCGGCGCTCAAGACGACCAACCAGGCCATCATCGGCAAGCTTGGCCTGCCTGCCGACATCCCGGTCGACGAGCCATTGCGCGACATGAAGGACCAGTATGGCTTCTCGATGCCCGACCTCAAGGAAAAGATAAAACAGTAACGGATTTTTCAAGGCAACAAAATCAGGAGCCAATCATGAAAGCGCGCAGCTTTCGTGATTGGCTCTTTCTTGTCTGCAATACCTGTCTGGTATGGGCCCATGGCAGGTGCGGCTCAGGCTGCGGCATGGCGCCGCAAAGCCGGAAAACTGGTCATAGTTTCCCTGGTGCCTCAGCCCGAGGTTCAATAAAAGGCAAAGCCGGGATTGAACCCGGCTTTGCATATATGGTGAGCGGCTGCTCCGGTATCAGGCGCGCCGCGAATCATGGATCGGAGCATTGCGTGTATCGCGCATAAATGCCTCCTTGCCGTGATGAATACGAATCGAATACTACAGCAGTCTGGCCCGAAAAGATACAGGCAATCGCCCTCGCCACGGGCGACCGCTTTTCTTTTATCCGATCAATCGAAGCGGATGGCCGCCTTGGCGCCTATGTACCAGACGAAGGGTACGGTATTGTCCAGATCCTTGATGAACATGCCCAGCGCACCGCCGCCGAGCCTGAGGGTCTTGCCAAGCTTGAACCATGCCGAGAGGTCGGGAAAGAAGACACTGCCTGTCTGCGTACTGCTGACCAGGCCGAAGATCAAAAAGGCGCCGCCGCCGAACTGCCCCTCGAGGACTACGGGTCCTACGTCGACTTCGGCGATCACGTTCGGCCACATCGCCGACACCAGCACGAGAGAGTACAGCCTGGCTCCAAGACCGAGGGTCACCGGACCGGCCCCGAAGGTGTAGTACAAGCCTCCGGACGGGAACGGCAGCGTATAGGGAATGTCGCCTCCATCGAGAACGGAGGAACCATTCAGGACAGCACCCAGGCTGAGCGGGATGTCGATGCCTATGTCCAGGCGGGCCTGGGCTGAAACTGACGCAACGCACAGGACTACCAACAGGGCGAGGACAACAGCCTTTTTCATGTGAACCTCCTGCAACAAGTCTTAAAAGACATTATAACCCCTTTTTGCCAGCTTTCCCGGCAAACCATAGTATAGGGCTTCTTTTAAATACCTGCCATGACTACACGAGCCCCCGGCCGCGAAGGAGTGCCTTTACATCGGGATCCCTGCCTCGGAAGGCACGATACGCCTCGGCTGGATCGATGGTATTCCCCGCAGACAGCACGTATCGCTTGAATCTGGCGGCGAGTTCGTGGTTGAACACGTCCCCGGTAGCTTCGAATGCTTCGAAACCGTCGGCGTCGAGCACTT
>PGXR01000041.1:0-15701 GCA_002839245.1 Spirochaetae bacterium HGW-Spirochaetae-7
ACGAGCCTTTCTCGAAAGGGGCGCGGTCCAGTGCGGCTTCTGCACGTCCGGCATGCTCAACGCGGCCAGGGAACTGCTTGACAGGAATCCACATCCAAGCCGCGGACAGATTCGAGACGCCATCTCCGGCAATCTATGCCGTTGTACCGGTTATGCCAAGATCGTTGATGCGATAGAGGCGGCAGCGGCTGACTTGAACGGCGGCGGCGATTACGACGGGACCAACATCGGACGCCGGCTGGCCAGGGAAGACTCTTTGGACCATCTCACTGGCGGGTCGGCCTTCATCGACGATATTTGCATGCCCGGGATGGCCTGGAGCGCCCTTCTCCGAAGCCCTCATGCGCATGCGCTCATCGTCCATATCGACCCGTCGGAAGCCCTCGCGTTGCCGGGAGTCCTCGCCTTTATAAGCGGCGAGGATCTGCCTGACGCGTATTATGGAGTCGACCTCAAGGACCAGCAAGTGTTCGCCCGCGGAAAAGTACGCTACGTAGGCGAGCCGGTCGCCGCGATAGCCGCTGAGACGCAGGCGATAGCGGAGAAAGCACTCGAACTGGTCAGCGTCGAATACAGGATTCTCGAATCCGTGCTTGATGCCCGGGCGGCGATGGCTGAAGCTGCTCCGATCATCCACGAGAGGCTCACCGAGTATGACCTGGGATTCAAGACCGAACGGCGTGGCAACGTCTGCGCCATGGCCGGGGTCGACTACGGGGAACTGCAAAAGGGATTCTCCGAAGCCGACCTGATCGTCGAGGACGAATTCGTCTCCCAGCATCAGCAACATGCCGCGCTTGAAACCCATGGCGCCATCGCGGCTTGGGACGCGCGGGGCCGTGTGACGGTATGGACCACGACGCAGAAGCCCTTCGCGATGCGCCGGTATCTCGGACAGTCGCTGTGCATTCCCCTTTCTTCTATACGGGTCGTGGCGACCCGTATAGGTGGAGGATTCGGATCCAAGCTCGAACTCCATGCCGAGCCGTTCGTGCTCCTGCTTTCACGGCTCGTCGGTCGCCCCGTCAAGCTGGTATATGCCCGGGAAGAGGATCTTTCCGCGGTCGTGGCCAGGCACAAGACCTGGTTCAGGATAAAAACCGGCGTCCGCCAGGACGGTACCATCCTGGCCCGCGATATGGAATACGTCTTCGATACCGGCGCGTATTCGGGCAACGGCCCCACGACGCTTACCCTGGCGACGCAGGTAGCCACCGGTCTCTATCGGGTTCCCGCGCAACGCGCCAGAGGATACTGCGTTTACACGAACAAGCTCAATTGCGGCAGCTTCAGGGGCCCCTCGGCGCCACAGACCACCTTCGCAATCGAGTCCCACACCGACAACATCGCGCGGAGACTGGGCATGGATCCGGCGGATTTCAGGCTCAGGAACCTGCTGCGGCAGGGCGAACTGACTGGCTTCGGTCAGCGGCTCGAGGACGTGGACTACGCAGGGGCGGTGGAAAAGGCGCTCGAGGCTTCCGGATGGCGTGAATTCAGGAAGAAGCGGCTGGAATACGGCGTCGGACCCGGGATCGGCATCGCCTGCGTCTACTGGCTGACGGGCGGCTGGTCCACCTCCGCCCAAGTCAGAATCAACGAGGACGGCAGCGTGATGCTCGCGACCGGAGGGGTCGATATGGGTACGGGCTACCTGTATACGTCCGTCCGGCAGATGACCGCTGAAGTCCTTGGCCTGCGGGCCGAGGATATAGTCATCGTGCAGGGAGACACCGACGCGTCAGGCTACGATCACGGCATCGGAGGCAGCCGCGGGGCGGTCGCCGTCGGCACCGCGGCGATGAGGGCCGCGGAGGATGCCAGGGCGCAGCTCGTCGACGCGGCCGCTCGCATCATGAAGGTGCCGCCCGAGGAACTGGAGATGGCGGGCGGCCGGGTCCGCCACAGGCAGGATGCAAGGCTCTCCCTGGGTTTCGGCGAGATTTCCCTTGCCGAGCACATGACCGGTTCAGGCCCGATCATCGGCAACCATGCGTATCTGCCTGCCATGAAGCCGGTGGAGGGAGGGCGATGCTTCGGCATGTCCTTCCCTGCCTTCGGCGGCACGACGATCGGAGTTCATGTAGCCGTGGCGGATATCGACCGCGAAACCGGCGCGGTGCGCGTCCATCGCGTCGTCGCGGTCCACGATGTCGGCAAGGCCATCAATCCCATGGCGGCCGAAGGTCAGATAGAAGGCGGGATAGCGCTGGGCCTGGGCTTCGGGTTGACCGAGGAGATGAAATTCGACGCGACGGGATCCATGATGAATGACGGTTTCGCCGACTACAAGCTTCAGTATTCCACGGACATGCCCGAAATGGTTCCGGTACTGCTGGAGACGCCATCGTCGGAGACACCCTTCGGCGCGAAAGGCCTGGGAGAGCCGACGATGGCTCCGACCGCGGCCGCCGTCAGGAACGCAGTGCTCGACGCTTCCGGGATCGGCCTCTCGGAAACACCGATGAGCCCGGAAAGAAACTACCGCGCCTTCCAGGGCGGCGGAGCCTAGACCATCATGCTCCGTTCAGCCTTGTAGCGCTTGAGAAGGAATTGGGTATTGACGGCCTGTATGCCGGAGAGGTTCGGCAGGAATGAGTTTATGAACGTGGAGACGTCGTTGACGTCGGTGAAGAACCCGTGCACATGCAGGCAGTTCATGCCGGTCATCTGGTAGACGATAGTTATATCGGGGTTTTCAGAGAGCTCCTCGGCGGTCTTTTGTATCGAATCCGGCGATACCTGGATCTCGAAGAAGACCGGCAAGGGCTTTCCCAGATATTTCGCCGGGATCTGGATCGTGAATTTTTCTATGACCCCGCTCTGCTGCATTGCGCTCACCCGTTCCTTTACGGATATTCTCGAAAGCCCGACAAGGCTCGAAAGGTCGGAATATGTTATCCGGCTGTCCTTGATGAGTTCGGTGAGAATGCTCCTGTCCATGTCATCCAGGGAACTAGCCGACGGGTTACGGTTTTCATCGAGATTTTCATTCATTGCTTGCCTGTCATCGAAGGTGGATTGAAATTCGCGTTTCATTGTAAGTGGATTTTTTGCATAGGTCAACAATGAAGGGAGGTCGTCAGGGGGACGTAAATATTTTGTATATGACTTTACATTGCTACCGTCTATATGAAGTATATATGATATCTATTTAATCTTTTTGTTGCATATATCCGCTTGACGTGATACATTTAGAAATATTTGATAGATATTTCGTTCCATCCGGGAGGTTTGTTGAATGAAAGAAATTCGATTGCATGGCCGGGGCGGCATGGGAACGGTAAAGGCTGCCGAAATCATCGTCAACGCCAAGGTCATCGCCGGCGGCTACGGTAATTCGATACCGTTCTTCGGATTCGAACGCCAGGGTGCGCCGGTGACGTCGTTCGTACGACTCGACGAGAAGCCCATCAGGCCGAAGACCCAGGTCTATTCGCCTGACTGTGTCATCGTGCTCGATCCGACGCTCCGCAAGGCCGTCGATGTATTCGAGGGGCTCAAGGACGGCGGATGCCTGATAATCAACGCCGAGCCCGGTTCAACCATCGAGAGCCTTGACCTGGTGCCTTCGGTCGGATCGGTCGCCATGGTCGATGCCACGGGACTGGCGATCCGCCGCCTGGGCAAGCCAATCACCAATACCGCAATGCTCGGCGCCTTCATAAAGGGTACCGGATGGGTCGATCTCGATGCCGTCGCGGCCAAGGTGGAGGAGTTCTGGGGAAAGGCCAACGCCGACCTGTTGCGGGAGGCTTACGACGCGACCGTGGTACTGCAGTTACGATGAGGAGGCGACACCATGAATGAAGCTGAAAAAGAATATATCAGCCCAGTCGGAGAGGGCTTGTACTCGGCGAACACGGGCGACTGGCGGACGCAGAAGCCGGAGATCGACCAGGAAACATGCAGCCGTTGCGGCACCTGCCTCATCTACTGCCCGACCAGTTCGGTGAGAAGGGCGGACGGGCGCTTCATCATCAACCTGTCGTTCTGCAAAGGTTGCGGAGTCTGCGCGGCAGAATGCCCGAATGGATGCATAGCCATGACGAGGGAGGCCAAGCGATGAGCGAAATAGCAGTGATGAACGGCAATTTCGCGGCGGCGACGGCGGCTCGGCTTGCCAGGCCAGAAGTCATAGCCGCGTACCCGATTACGCCGCAGACCCCTGTCGTCGAATACCTGACCCAATTCGCGGCCGAGGGAAACCTCGGCAGCAAGATGTCGGAAGTGGAGTCTGAGCATTCCGCCATGTCCATACTCAGCGGAGCGTCCATGGCCGGCGCACGCTGCTATACGGCCACCTCGTCGCAGGGATTGGCGCTCATGTACGAACCCTACTTCAGGGCGTCGACGCTGCGGCTTCCGATCGTGATGAACATCGTGAACAGGGAAATGATATCGCCACAATCCGTATGGGGTGGACCCCAGGACTCGCTCACGCTCCGTGATGCGGGGTGGCTCCAGATCTACGTCGAGGATAACCAGGAAATACTGGATACGACCATCCAGGCCTTCAGGATCGCGGAGGACCAGCGGGTCCTTCTTCCAATCAACGTCTGCTATGACGGCTTCTATCTTTCGCATATGACAGAACGCGTCGAAGTGCCAACCCAGGCGCAGGTCGATGGCTTTCTTCCACCTTATATAGCGAAACACCAGATCCTCGACCCGGCCCGCCCCATGGCGATCGATCCGCTGACCAGCGGCTACCTCGTCATGGAGTACAGGAAGAAGCACATGGCAGCGCAGGCGGCCGCGCTCGGCGTTTTGGCCGAAGTCGATCGCGAGTACGAATCGCTGACCGGCAGGAGCTGGGGCGGCGCGATCGCGTCTTACCGCATGGAAGACGCGGAGTATGCAGTCGTGACAATGGGCTCGGTCACCGGAGCCTGCCGCGAGATGATAGACGAGAAGCGTTCGAGGGGTATCAGGGTAGGCCTTGTAAAGATCCGTTGCCTGCGCCCTTTCCCCAGGGAAGCGGTGATGAGGGCTCTCTCGACCGTCAAGGGTTTCGGCGTCATCGACCGCAACGTCTCCTTCGGCTGGAATCACGGGATAGTCTACCAAGAGGTCAAGGCGGCGCTCTATGGAGCGGACAGGATAGTTCCGTCAGTGCCCTTCATCGGCGGACTCGGCGGCGAAGACATCACCATGGACCTGGTTTCCACGGCCTGCGATACCATGATCGAGGCGGTCGACGCCGGGAAGACGATACATGAAGCGGTCTGGCTCTGGAGCCCGAGGAAAGGAGTCAAGCTATGAACGCACTGGATCTTCTCGCAGAACGCGAAGACATGATTTCCCCCGGAATCTCGGCATGCGTCGGATGCAACGTCGAATTGACCCTGCGGATCGTCATGAAGGTCCTCGGGCCGAATACGGTACTCGCCATACCGCCCGGATGCATGGGCGGCGTCGGGGTGGTCGGGTGGAACAAACGATCGGGCGCCAAGGTTCCGGTATTCTTCCCCTTGCTCGACAATACGGCGAGCATGCTCGCCGGAATCCGCCTGGCCTATGACGCCAAGGGAAAGGACGCCAATATCGTCGCCTTCGCGGGCGATGGAGCGACCGTCGACGCTGGATTCCAGGCCCTGTCGGGCGTCGCGGAGCGTGGTGACCGTATCATCTACATCTGCTACGACAACGAAGGCTACATGAATACAGGCTACCAACGGAGCTCCTCCACTTCCAAGGGGTCCTGGACCAGCACGACGCCGGTCAGTAAGGACGGCCATGGAGGAAAGCGCCAGAATGGCAAGGATTTTCCGATGATCATGGCGATGCACGACATACCCTACGTCGCCACAGCTTCGCCCGCCTACGTCCCGGACCTTATCCGCAAGGTCGAGGAGGCGATGAAGGTGCGCGACGGTTTGGCCTACATCCATGTGTACAATCCCTGCCTGACAGGCTGGGGAATCAGGGCCGAAGAGTCGATCTCGGTCGCGCGGCTCGCGGTCAAGACGCGCTACTTTCCGCTCTATGAGGCCAGGCGGCGTGAGTTCAGGATAACTGTCCCCGTCCCCAAGCCCTTGCCGATCGAGAATTTCACCTCCAGGATCAAGAAATTCAGCCACCTCGGGCCTGAAGCCATCGCGGACCTGGGCAAGCTCGCCGAAGACCGCTATGCATTTCTCCAGTCCCTGTGCCGCGGGAAAGACAATAATGCCTGACATGTTAGCATTCTTCGACTCCGTCGGCTGCGCGGTGGTAGGCGCTTCATCCAATCCGTCAAAGGCCGGCTGCCAGATTCTCGTGAACATGCAGACCGCCGGCTACGATCGGGGATTGTACCCGGTGAACGCGTCGAGCGATGAAATCCTGGGATTGAAGGCGTACCCATCGATCGACGGCATCGATGGACGGGTCGAGCTGGTGATCCTGGCTACTCCTGCCGCCGCGACGGCGGAAATCGTCGGGCAAATGCGTTCCCGCATAGACGGACAGGGTGACATACGGGCCATCGTGTGCGCCGCCGCCGGCTTCGCCGAGCTCCAGACCGCGGATGGAATCAGGTACCAGAAGGTCCTGCTGGATTTCTGCAGAGAAAAAAACATCCGCCTCCTCGGCCCCAACTGCGTAGGCGTCATAGACGTCAAGCACAAAGTCGACACCACATTCATCGCCGGAATAGCGCATGTGCCCGGAGGCATTTCGTTCGTGTCGCAGAGCGGGGCCGTCGGGGCATGGCTGCTCATGACATGGGCCGCATCCCCGGCTGGCGGTGTCGGCTTCAACAAGTTCATCACCGTCGGCAACATGGCGGACGTCGATATCATCGAGTCGATATCGTACGCCGGGTCCGATCCCGCGACCCGCGCCCTCGGCGTGTATGTCGAAGGTTCGCCGGAATCGAGGCGCCTCGTCGAGGCGGCCGCCGCAGTCGCGAAGCGGAAGCCCGTGGTGATCCTCAAGGTCGGCCGCACCGAGGAAGGCGCCAAGGCCGCCAGCTCGCACACGGGCTCCCTCGCCGGCAGCGACTCCCTGTACGACGGGGCCTTCAGACAGAACGGAATACTCAGGGCCCATACCGTGGATGAACTCTCAGACGCCCTCAGGGCCTTCGATCTGCTGCCCCTGCCGGCCGGCGATGGAATATTCATACTCACCCAGGCAGGCGGTCCGGGCATCATCTGCGTCGACGAGCTCGCGTCGACCGGTCTCTTCAAGCCATCGCTCGTATCCATGGAAACGAAGGCGGCGCTCAAGTCGTGCCTGCCTGCGATCGCGTCGATATGCCACCCGGAGGGGCACGCGGACATCACCGCGGCGGCCGGGGCCGAGCATCATGTCGAAGCGCTCGAGGTCGTGCTTCGCGATAGATCGGTCGATGCGGTCATTTTCATCACTGTCGCGACCCTGTTCCTCGACCTTGCGGGCATGGCGCGGGGGATGGTCAAGCTTCTGGCCCGCCTCAAGAAGGAAGGCATCGAGAAGCCGGTATTTCCGGTCATCCTGTCAGGCAACTGGACACGGGAATCCCGGGCCATACTCGAGAACGCCCACCAGCCGACCTTCGAGAGCCCGGAGAGGGCGGTCAAGGCTCTCGCGGCCATGCGCAGCTATGGCCTTTTCAGGGAGAGGAGCGAATCATGAGGAATCTCGATGAATTCCCGGCTCTCGGGTTCCTCCAGGAGATGGGCATCCCGACGGTCGATTACGGCCTCGCCGGCTCCGAAGATGAAGTCGTCGAGGTCGCCGCGAGGATCGGCTTTCCGGTAGCAATCAAGGTTTCGGCGGAGAAGATCCTTCACAAGACGGAGCTCGGCGGAGTAGCCCTCGATATCGGCGGTCCCGACGAGGCGCGCGCGGCCTACCGGCGCCTGCTTGACGCGGCAGCTACATCAGGAGTCGCCTACGGATCGGGCCTGCGCGGCGTTATAGTCCAGGAAATGGTCCGCGGAGGCACGGAATTCATCCTCGGCGGCTTCAGGGATCCAGGGTTCGGACCGGTGATCATGTTCGGCCTCGGCGGCATCTTTACCGAACTGTTCAAGGACGCGTCCTTCAGGCTCGCTCCGGTAGACGAGGAGGAGGCGGGGCGCATGATTTCAGAAACGAGGGCGGGAACGCTCATCACCGGTTTCCGCGGAGCCCCGGCGCTCGACCGAGGCGCGATATGCGCGGTCATATCCCGCCTATCCGAACGGATGGCCGCCTCGGACGAAATCCTGGAATTCGACATCAATCCCTTCGTGGCTTTTCCGTCCCGCGTACTCGCCCTGGATGCGTTGTTCAAGCTGAACTGATGGGCTACGCCACTCTTTAGAAAATCTCCGGTCTCACGACCGGAGATTTTTTTAAGGGCAACCCAGGCGCTGTCGATGTCAGTGTCGGGCTATATAGGAAGCGCCATCAAATCGACGCAGGTCGAGCGAAGGATCGTCCGGGTAAAGGACTTGCCCGCCCTTTACCACGGTTACGGGCCAACCGATGACCCGCTCGCCCTGGCGTAGCGCGAAGTCAGACCGCGAATGTGCTCCGGCGGATCCTATCTCCTTGATGCGATCGAGGTCGACGATTACGAGGTCCGCATCCGACCCTGGCAGAAGGGTTCCCTTCCGGGGATAGAGCCCGAATATCCGGGCGGGGTTCGCAGCGGAATTCTCGACGAGCCGGACGAGGGGCAACCCATGTCGGCGCGCTCCATCGAGCAGGAACGGGAGATGGGTCCCGACCGCCGGATAGCCGGGCACGGTATCCCAGAAAGACCGTCCGCCGGTCTTCTCCTCGACCGTCTGCGGCGTATGATCGGTTCCGATGGTATCGATCGTACCGTCGGCGAGTGCCTTCCAAAGCTCCTGCCTGTCACGGTCTCCCCGGACGGGGGGACTCATTACGGCCAGCGCTCCCTGCCTGTCGTCGTATGTCATCGACAGGTACGGCGACGTCGTCTCGGCATGGAACCTTCCGGGAGCAGTCGCCCGCGCGCTACGGAGAAAGGCTACCGCCTCCGCGG
Organism: Spirochaetae bacterium HGW-Spirochaetae-7; assembly: GCA_002839245.1. Taxonomy (GTDB): domain Bacteria; phylum Spirochaetota; class Spirochaetia; order Treponematales; family UBA12059; genus SZUA-370. Next base: position 8,966 of record PGXR01000041.1, read on the forward strand.
AAGAAACGTGCACGAAATACAATTTGACTCCACTGCGTTCGGCGAGGAGCAACGCCCGTTGTATCGCCTCGCGCTCCGCGAAGGCGGGACGGCTCTCTTCCCACTCGCGAAGGCCGCCGTCAGGCGCCGAGTTTCTACCCCTCTTGCTCGCCCATTCGATGACTTCGGGATTTTCAGCGTGGATATTGAGGACTGCGCCCTTTCCAAGAGCAGCCACCGCTTCCATGGTATCGAGAAGGAAACCGTCATCGGCGCTGGGGATCAGTCCGGGAATGCCAGACATGTATACCTTGAAGGAACGGACTCCGTATTTTGCCGAATAGAGCGGAATTTCGGCGAGCTGGGTACGATCGAGAATGGCGACGTGAGCGAAAATATCGACTCTGGAAACCGTGCCCGTCTTCTCTATCAAGGAATCGAGGAAAGGCACATACGAGCCGCTTCCCCCGACGTACAAGCCTATCGTCGTAACGCCGTTGATGAGAGCGGAGGCCGTTTCCGTTGAAAGTTCACCATCGAAGTCCGAGAATATGCCAAGGTGGACATGGGGATCGACAAGACCGGGAAGGACGTACTTGCCCTCGGCGCGGATTACGTCGCAGCCGGCCGTGCTGATGTCGTGGCCGATGGAACGGATTCTTCCCCCGCTCAAGAGCACATCCTGGGTTACCACGCCGGAATAGGGGATGACGCAATGCCCCCCCTTTATGACGAGAGGGCGGCCGCCGGGGACTTCGTGATCGCTATCCCCGGGAAGCGGTGGCCTGGCCCATTCGGGCAGGAACGAATGCCGATGCCCGGCATAGTCGCCTGGATCGCGCTGAGCTTTCCCGGCGATCCAATCCGGCAAGAACACATTCTGGCCGCCTGCCGCATCGACCCAGTCGGGGACGAACGGGTTTCTGGCACCCATCAGGTTTCTAAAGCGGCGATGGCACCCGATGCCGCCTCCGAAGCCGCCCGGATTTCCGATTCTGAACCTGCCAGGAAGAGCCGTCCGAAACGACCGAAGGGATTGAAGTGGACAAGCTGGATGTCGGCTATCTTCTCCGCGGCGTTCGCGGCCAGAACTATGTTGGTGGCTGGCTCCACCTCCAGGACGAGGAGCGACTTGCCAGGAAGGAGCAGTGAGCCCTTCCTGGTCTTGTTGATCTGTTGGGCCTGGTAGGCGTTCACCTTGGTGATTATCTTTGAGGATACCAAGGAAGGCTTCAGCCTGTCGGCTACGGACAGCCCGCACGCGGCCAGAATGGCCTGCCCGGCATCCTTCACCGAATCGACCGACTCGGAATGAAGCTCGAGCACGCCGAACTCGCGCTCCACCATCTGGAGTCCAGGCCTGGCCAGCGTGGATTTGAGGGCTATGTCGAGTAGATTGTAGACTTCGCTGCCCGGCGCGAGTTCCAGCCAGAGTTCCGCCATGCCGGCGAGAGGGACGTCTCCGTCCAGCTCGGAACCCAGGAAGGCGGCGTACTGAGGCTGCATACTATCGATAAACGCATACGCGCGCAGCTGGAAACCCGCGTCGGGCATAGATTCCTCCCGTTGCTCGTTACTTCTTGATTACGGGAGCGACTGGAATCATGGCAACCACTTCATCGCTCGGCTTGGGTATGATATGCACCGATACCAATTCTCCGAGCTTCTTGACCGAGGCGGCCGCGGCATCGACGGCTGCCTTGACGGCCCCTACGTCACCTTGTACGAAAACGGATACCAGGCCGCCTCCGATTTCCTTCGTGCCCAGAACCTCGATGCTGGCCGATTTCACCATCGTGTCGACGGCCTCGACCGCAGCCACGAAACCACGAGTTTCGATCATTCCCAAAGCCTTCATTGGTTTGTCCTCCTGTGTGGGATTATCTCCCTATTTTCAACATACACATGATCGAGTATCGCGACGACCACCGCATCGCAAGGTACGCCCGCGAATCCGGCCCCCGCCAACGCGGCACCTCCCGATGCAACGGCTACCATATCCCCCTGCCCTGAGCCGATCGCGTCGGCCGCGAGCATGAGTCCGCCCTCCGGCTCGCCCGTGAGCCCGAGGCTCCGGACGACGAGAAGTTTCCGCCCCTCGAGACCGGGGGCCTTGACCGAGGCATCAGCCTTCCCTATCACCGTGGCGATCATCATGGCAACTCCTTGCTGCGCTATCTGCGCCCGAGCACGTCGGTTATCGAGTCCAGAGCGTAATCTATGTCCTCTGGCTTGGTAAAGAAGTGATGGGCGAAACGGACAACGTCGCCTCTGGCGGAACAGATAATTTTCCGTTCCTTGAGGGCGACCTCGACCGCGTGCGAATCCGGGCCTACACGGATCGCCGTCGTGGGAGCCTTCCGTCGGATGTCCTGGGGGCTCGCGATATCCAGGCCCCTGCGCCTCGCGCCTTCGAGGCAACGCTCCGAAAGAATATCCGTCCAGCGCTGTATGGCGTTCGGCCCGATCTCGTTGATGACGCTCATTCCCGCCCGAGCGATGTACGATGTCAACACCGGCGGGGTGCCATTATCGAAACGCCTCGCGTCCTTGGCATAATCCAGATGGTGGATGTCGAAGGCGAAGGGGTTCTCTTGGCCAAACCAACCGGTAAAGGCCGGACGCAGGTGGGAAATGAGTTCCTTCTTGATGTAGACGAAGGCAATTCCGGGGATTCCCAGGAGGTACTTGAGATTGCCGGAACTGAGGAAATCGACGTCCAGCGCCTTTACGTCGATCGGATGGCTGCCGAGTCCCTGATAGGCATCGAGGTACGCGAGCGATCCCTTGGCATGGACCATCTCGGTGATGGTGGCTATATCCTGCTTGAACCCGTTGTAATAGTAGACGTCGCAGAACGATGTCAAAAGCGTTTCATTGTCGACAGCCGTATGGTAGTCGTTTATGTCGATCTCGCCACCCTTGGCGGGTATGAACTGGACCTTTGCGCCGAATTTTTCGTGAGCCAGCCAGACAAGTCCGACGGTCGGGAACTCTGCGTCCGTTACGACGACCTTCTTCCTTCTGCCGCCGAAGTCCAGTGAAGAAGCAATGGTGCTGGTAATCTCAGAAACGGAGGTACCGATACCGATCTCGCCGGGATCGGCATTGATGAGCCTGGCGAATTCCGCCTTGGCCAGGTTCACTTCCTGGACCCATCGATCCCAGTCCATACCCATGTGGTCCCAGCTGTCCAGGTAAGCCTCGGCGGCGGCGCGGGTCCGCTCGCATTGAGGGGACTGGGAGCAGTTGGCGAGATGGACAGCTTCCTTCAGGATCGGGAACTGAGCCCTCCATGCGTCGATATCATAGTCCGCGGGAGCGTCATGCGAACCCGACGAAACCGTCGGCTTGAATTCCGCCTGCTTGAATTCCGCCGGAGTGAACACGTTCACCGGCCGGGAAGCGGACGAAGGATCGGCGACAGGCGCGGAGGCCGACCTGGAAGCAGCTCCGCCGTCAAAGACCTGAATACCCAGGCGCTCGCATGATTCCCTGGCGATGCTGGTCATCCGGTCGTTCTTTGCAAGCGCAAGCTGCCGCTTGCCCGCCGCGAACAAGGCCTCGATATCGTGACCTGTTATGTAGTTATTCATAAAATACCACTCCATTCGAGATCTTATGGACGAAGTATATATCCTAAATAAAAAGTAGGCAAGCAAATATTTTGACATATTGTTAACAATACGATGTTATTGCTTACATTAAGTGTTCTTTTTCAACGTTTCACTGTCGTATTTAATGTGGACCAAATGCCGAGGCCATAGCCAGCAACTAGCGCTCCACGATTACCAGGACGGCCTTGAATCGGCTGTTTCATTGATACATACTGGCATGCTGCGACAAGGCTCATACCGGAAGGAAATCTCGCATGACAGACTCGAACTCCGTCTCCGCCGCCCTCATATCCCAGCTCCAGGCCAGCCTCGACACGCTGCTCTGGTGCATCGATCGGTGCCCAGCGGATCAATGGCTGGAGAGCCACGGCGACCATCCCTTCTGCCAGGTGGCCTTCCACGCGCTCTTCTGGTGCGACTATTACCTTTCGGGCTCGGAATCCGGGTTTATGGCGCAAGCCTGGCATACTGAGCATCCCCGGTTGTTCGCCGACTACGAGGAACTGGAGGACAGGTTGCCGGTCAGGCTTCCCGCCCGCGATGACGTCCTCGGGTACCTGGCGTTCTGCCGGGCCAAGGCCGTAGCGACGTTGTCGTCAGCGGAGGCCGAAGGGCTCCTTGCCACGTCGTCGCACAGGAATGGAACGATGTCCACCCTCGAGGTCATCATCTATGCGACGCGCCATAACCAGCACCACGCCGCCCAGTTGGGCTTGCGGTTGCAGCTACTGTCTGGCGACGAGATGCCGTGGTTCAGCCGCGGACAGCCTGGAACCTCAGGACCGTCCTGAGCTTGGCCTGATCGCCCGCGCCAGGGTTGGAAATGTATATCTCCCGGTGCAGCATCGATTTCCTGGCCAGGGACTTGGCCGCGCAATACTCTTCCATCTTCGCGAAACTCGCCGGCTCTGAATCGTAGCTGCCCAGGTGCAGCATCTGGACGCAGAGACCTTCCTCGTACGCTCCGAACTCAACCGAGTCGAGCAGGTCGGCGGGCTTCTTCTTCCGTACCGTCTCGGTCACCTGCCGGGCAAAATCCGGGGTGACGAATTCCGGCTGGCGTATCATCAGATGATAGACCAGCTGGTCCTTGTCGAGCGCGCCCGGAACGGCAGACTTGGGGCCCGACTTGACCAGTTCGGAAACGTCCCAGACCCCCTCGAGAGGAAAAACCGTGTACTCTACGTAGCCCGCGGGCGGGTTCGGCGACTTGTACGACATCCTGACCGTATAGGCCAGAGAGTACAGGACGCCGATGCAGTCCTTGAAATGCTCGCCGTTCGGGTTGCCCTGCCCCCGTATCGAGAAGAACTTGAACTCGGGAACGGTGATCACTCCGGGGTCTGTCCCCGGCAGGTAGAATGCCTTGTCCGTCTTCTTCCAGTCGAGTTTCATGGTGCGCACCTCCGCTGAAGGGTGATCCGCCATTATATCATCGAACCGGCGGCACGGACCAAATGATATGCGCACGGGCATCCCGGACCGAGCACAGGATGGCGGCATCGAAGCCGGCGGACATGCCCACGGTAGCCCTTGCTTGCGGAAATGACGAAAATTCGGCCGACACCGTGGCCAGCTCCACCTCGTCGAGCACATCTGCCTTATTGAGCACCAGAACGCGGATGGCACCCTCTGGCGCGCCTTTGAACAGGCCTTCGGGCGAGGCGGCAAGCGCGCGCAGGTGAATGGCCGTTATAGGTTCTCCGGTAGCACAACCGACAAGCGGGCCGAAAAACTCCGGGCGGTGGACAGTCCTTCCGTCCATCGGCTTCCCGATGCAGTCGAGGCCGACCAGGCCGAGCACCAGAGTGGCGCACGTCGGCATGACTGGCTCGTGGGCGGCGGGCGCTTTGACCGGCAGCCGCTTGGAACCGTCAGCCTCGACAAGGACTGCGTCGTACGAAAGCAGCAACCCGGCGACTCTTGACGGATGGATGCCAAGGAGCTGGCCAGTGGCATCATTTACGCCGGTCGCGATGATGGTTATGCCCGGGTCGAGGCTGCCGAAGGCCTCCGCATTCTCTCCACCAAGTACAACCCGGTCGAAACGCCGCCCGTTTTCCTTCCTGGGGTCCATGATGTGGGTCGTGGTGGTCAGCGCGACACGAAGACCGCGGTCGGCGAGGCTGTCCGCGAGCGAGAACAGCAGGCCCGTCTTGCCTCCGCCCCCGACCGCGGCTATGCAGGGGTGGCCGTCGAGCAAGACAGGATAGATGAGCGACAGAGCCTTGAACAAGTTCACTTCTGCATTCTGAAAAGACATGCGACTACCTCGCCCCGGCAGCTCAAGTCAGTTTCTCGATATTATTCTTGTTCAAGAACAGAATAAAATCTCTGAAGTCTTCCGGTAGTTGCTTCCGGTCCATAGAAACACTCCCGTAGATACGTAATGGTCTGGAGCTTCTCCTTGACACTGGCCGCGGCCCAGTACCGGGCATCTTCCTTGTCCAGTTCATCGGCATTTGCCAAAACCATCACGCTTGTATCCATCCTCGTGTCCATCAATGAAGCACCCCGGCTTTCAATCGTATGTCAACATGCCTGGCCGGTCAAGCCGCGCCTTGACCGCGACCTAATCCAGCCTCGTTATCTTGAGTATCGAAGGCACGTGCTTCAGGTTGCGCTCGGCGGTCCGCGCGTCCTCGGCGCTCGGATAGGCCATGGTAAAGTTGCCCGACAGCGACTCGGCGCCGTCCTCGAGTCGACCTTCGACCAGGCGGCCGCCGTGCTTGCGGACGGCGTTTTCTATCTCGGAAAACAGGTCGAGGACGCGCTTGCCCGTTACGTGGTAGCGGCGGGTCAGGCCGGGAGCCGTCTCCCAGTCCACCTCGACGCGCCGCTCGTCGAACTCGCGGATGGCGGGCAGGTTCTTGCACGAGGCCCGGTGGACGATGATGCCGCGCCCCCTGGAGACGTAGCCGACTATCCGCTCGCCGACCGCGGGCTTGCAGCACGCGGCGAAACGGACCATCAGGTTGCCGGCGCCGCGGACGCTGACGCCGGCGTGCGTTGCGTCGGTGGCCTCCTTGGGTATGTACGGCCGGTAGTCTATCTTGGCGATGGCCGCTTCGGCCGGCTCCGGGTGGCTGGGCTCGGTATGCTTGGCCTCGCCGTGGCGGACTTCGAGTTCCGGCTTCCGC
>PGXR01000041.1:15736-22614 GCA_002839245.1 Spirochaetae bacterium HGW-Spirochaetae-7
CGGGCTTCCTTGTCATCGCGCTTGCGCGCCACCACGTTCCTGTCAATGGTCAGGATGTTGCCTTCGGAAACGAGCCACGAGCGTATCTTCGAGCGCGCCTTTGCGGTGCGCACCGACTTGAGCCAGTTGACGTTGGGCCGGGCGGTGGCGCTGGTGACTATCTCGACCACCTGGGTATTCCTAAGCTCGGAGTTGAGCGGGATTATGGCGCCGCCCGCCTTGGCCACGAGGCAGCGGTTGCCGACGTCGCTGTGGATGGCGTAGGCGAAGTCCAGGGGCGTCGACCCGGCAGGCAGCTCTATGGCGTCGCCCTTGGGCGTGAACACGATGATGGAATCCTTGAGTATCTCGCGCTTGATGTCCTCGAGGAAGTCCGAGCCCGACTCGAGCATCGTGCCCCAGTCCTTGAGCTTGTTGACCAGGCCCAGGTCCTCGGGGCGGACGATTTCCGATGAGTTGCCCTTCTTGTACAGCCAGTGCGACGCCACGCCGAACTCGGCGACCCGGTGCATCTCGCGGGTGCGTATCTGTATCTCGAGCAGGGTGCCTTCGTACGCCATGACCGTGGTGTGCAGGCTGCGGTAGCCGTTCGACTTCGGCATCGCGATGTAGTCCTTGAAGCGGCCGTCCAGGGGTTTCCACAGGCCGTGGACTATGCCGAGCACGGCGTAGCACTCGCTCTCCTCGTCGCAGAGGATACGGACTCCAGACAGGTCGTAGAGTTCGTCCGCGCTCTTGGCGCGCTTGCGCATCTTCTGGTATATCGAGTAGAAGTGCTTGGCGCGGGCCATCACCTCGACGGCGATACCTTCAGCCGTGGCGGCCGTCTCGATGTCATCGCGCGCCTTGACGAGGAAGGCCTCGCGCTCCGGCTTCTTGGCCGACACGAGCAGCTTTATCTGGTCGAAAGCCTCTCGGTTGATCTCCTTGAGCGCCAGGTCCTCGAGCTCGTCCTTCATCCAGCTCATACCCAGGCGGTCCGCCAGCGGCGCGAAGACGTCGACGCATTCGGCCGCTATCCTGCGCCGTTCCTCCTCGGGAAGCCACTTGAGCGTGCGCATGTTGTCGAGCTTGTCCGCCAGCTTTACGATGATGACGCGGAGGTCGCGGGTCATCGCGAACAGCATCTTGCGTATGGTCTCGGCCGCCTGGATGGTCTTGTTTTTTGCCTTGAGCGAGGCCATGCGCCCCAGTTCGTCGACGAGCGTCGCGGCGCGTTCTCCGAATCGTTCCTCGACGGCGGCCCTGGTGACCCTCGTGTCCTCGAGCGCCTGGTGGAGAAGGCCGGCTATGACGCTGTCGGCATCCATGCCCATCGCGGCGAGCAGCGTGGCGACGCGCTCCGGGTGCGTGACCGTAGGCTCCCCGGACGCGCGGAAGCTGCCCGCGTGCAGTTCTGCCGCCCAGGCGCGGGCCGCCTGGACGCGGTCGGCATCGGCGGGCGCGAATCGTTCAAGATAGTCGTCGAGCCTTTCATCGTTCTGCATGCTTGCCTCCCGCGACCACCCGGTCGCTGCCGGACAGGTCGACACGTATCGTTACGCCTTCGAATCCCGCCGCCTCGAACATCGCGGCGACCCGGGGGCCCTGCTCCTCGCCGATTTCCACGGCCAGTGCGCCTCCGTTGCGCAGCTTTTCCCAGGCCTGGGCCGTCAGGGCCGGGTAGAGGTCCAGGCCGTGAATACCGCCATCGAGGGCTCCTGCCGGCTCGCGTCCGCCCGCCATGCCTATCTCGCCTGCGAGCGCGGCGGTCACGTACGGGGGGTTGGCGACTATCAGGTCGAAGACGCCTGCGGCTCCCGCCAACAAGTCGCCGATGGAAGCGGACAGCTCGCGCCCGAGTATCGAGCGGGCATTTGCGCGGGCAAGTTCGAGGGCATCGGGTGAAATGTCCGACAGCGACACCTCGACGTCCGGCCTCTCGGCAGCTATCGATATGCCGACGCAGCCCGAGCCGGTGCAGGCGTCATGACAGCGTAACCGCGGTGTCCCATTGCCGCCCGTCGGGGCACCCGCAATAGAGCCGTGCGGCGGAAGGAGCGACAGGGCGACCTCGACGAGCAGTTCGGTATCTGGCCTGGGAACGAGCACGCGTGGATCCACGGCATATCGTCTCCCATAGAATTCCTTGAAGCCCAGGATGTACGCCACGCTTTCGCCCGACGCGCGGCGTTCGATGAAGCGCCGGTATGCAGCGAAGGCGCCGGGATCGACATCGTCGGGCATCGACGAGAGAAGCCTTGCCTTGTCGGTATTCATGGCCAGGCCCAGGAGGAGGACGGCATCCAGGAAAGGCGATCCCGGCATGCTCCGTTCCAGGGCTCCGGTTCCTTCCGCCAGCGCCGTCCGTACGGTCATGGTACGGTCGCTGCCTTCCGGGTCACCGGCTCTCCGCCTTGAGCGCGTCCTCGCGCGCCCGGAGGATCAAGCCTTGCACGATATCCCCGATGTCGCCCTGCATGAAGAGGTCGAGCTTGTACAGCGTCACGTCTATGCGGTGGTCGGTGACGCGGTTCTGCGGAAAGTTATAGGTTCGTATGCGCTCGGACCTGTCGCCCGAGCCTATCTGGCTGCGGCGCTCGGCGGAACGCTCCGCGTTCTTCTTCTCTTCCTCGAGCTCGTATATACGCGCCCGGAGGATGCGCAAGGCCTTGGCCTTGTTCTTTATCTGGCTCTTCTCGTCCTGGCAGTGGACCACGAGGCCCGTCGGGAGGTGGGTCAGGCGGACGGCGGAATCGGTCGTGTTGACGCACTGGCCGCCGGGGCCTCCCGCCCGCATCACGTCGATGCGCAACTCGTCGGGGCGTATTACCACTTCGGTCTCCTCGACCTCGGGCAGGACGGCCACCGTCACCGCGCTCGTATGGATGCGCCCGGAGGCTTCGGTGCTCGGCACGCGCTGTACGCGGTGCACGCCGGATTCCCAGCGGAGCTTTCCGAAGGCCCCGTCACCCGACAGCGAGAAGATTATCTCCTTGAAGCCGCCCAGGCCAGTCTCGGAGGCGCTCATCACTTCGACCTTCCAGCCCTGGCCGTCGGCGTAGCGCGTATACATGCGGTACAAATCCGCGGCGAACAGGGCGGCCTCGTCCCCGCCGGTGCCGGCGCGTATCTCCATGATGGTGTTCTTGTCGTCCAGCGGATCGTGAGGTAAAAGGAGGGCCGTAAGCTTGCGCTCCGATTCCTCTAGAGCCAGTTCGAGGCTCCGCTGCTCGTCGCGCGCCATCTCCTTGAGCTCCGGATCGGTTTCGTCGTGCAGCATGGCCCTGGCTCCGGAGAGTTCGCCCTCCAGACGGGCGTAGTCAGCGTGTGCATCCAGTATAGCTCCGAGGCGGGAGCGCTCGCGCATGGTCTCCTTGTAGCGGGTGGCGTCGCGGGCCAGGCCCGGGTCGGCAACAAGGTCTTCGAGCTCCCTGAAACGAGAGGAGATGAGTTCGATGCGCTCCGTCACGGTGCGGTCTTCTCCTTGAAGTACGGGCAGGAATAGACCACGATCTCCATGCCGTCGTCACCCGACGGGCCGAGCGAATCGACGTTGTCCGCGAGCTTTCGCTGAACGCGGCAATTGCCGTGCGAGATGCATATGGGGCAAGCGCCGTTGCCCCTCGGATTGATTTCAAGCTTCATGACATGAAGGTACCAAAATTCGGGGTGCCGCACAAGGACCGATTGCGTTAGCGCATTTTATATCCTATGATCGCTTCCACCATGCTAGATCTACGATTCATCAAGGACAATCTTGACGCCGTCAAGAAGAACATCGGGAACCGTTTCATGAAGGCCGACGCCGACCTCGTCGCCTCGCTCTTCGACAAGCGCAACGAGCTCCTGAAACGGCTGGAGGACGAGCGCCGGTCCCGCAACGAGAACGCCGCAGCGATGAAGGCCAAGCTTGAAACCGCCGTCCGCGACGGCTTGATAGCGGAAGGCAAGCGCCTCAAGGACCTGATATCGTCCCTGGAGACCGAGGTCGAGGCGCTGCTGGCCCGCCTCGACGCCGAAGTCCGCCGCATACCAAACATGGCCCACCCCGACGCTCCCATTGGCAAGGAAGACAAGGACAACCTCGAGGTCAAGCGCGTCGGCACCCCGACCACGTTCGATTTCGAACCCAGGGACCACGTCCAGCTCGGGCAGGACCTGGACATCATAGACTTCGACGCGGGTACCAAGGTCTCCGGCACCAAGTTCTACTACCTCAAGAACGAGGGAGTCTTCCTGGAACTGGGCCTGGTACGCTACGCCCTGGATATCCTGGTCAAGCGCGGCTTCACCCCGTTCATAACGCCTGACATCGCCAAGACGGAGATACTCGAGGGCATAGGCTTCAACCCCCGCGGCGCAGAATCCAACGTCTACTCGGTCGAGGGAGAAGGCTCCTGCCTGGTCGGTACCGCCGAGATAACCCTGGGCGGCTACTACTCCGACACGCTGTTTACCAAGGACAGGTTGCCCCTGCGCATGGCGGGCCTTTCGCATTGTTTCCGCCGCGAGGCGGGAGCCGCCGGCCAGTTCAGCAAGGGCCTGTACCGCGTCCACCAGTTCACCAAGCTGGAGATGTTCGCCTACTGTCTCCCCGAGGATTCGGACAGGATCCACGAAGAGCTGCGACTCATCGAAGAGGAAATCTTCGAGGGCCTGGGCATTCCCTTCCGCGTCGTGGACACCTGCACCGGCGACCTCGGCGCCCCGGCCTACCGCAAGTGGGACCTGGAAGCGTGGATGCCCGGCCGCAACGGCGGCGAGTGGGGCGAGGTGACCAGCACCTCCAACTGCACCGACTACCAGGCCCGCCGCCTGGGCATCAAGTACAAGGACGACGACGGCAAGAACAAGTACGTGCACATGCTCAACGGCACCGCCATCGCGATAAGCCGCGGCATCATAGCCGTCCTGGAGAATTTCCAGCAGGCTGACGGCACCGTCAAGGTGCCGCCGGCGCTGGTGCCGTACTGCGGGTTCGAGGTGATAGGGAGGAAGTAAAAAAATCGGTGGATGTCATTTGCAGTATATTTGAATTATGATCTCCTTCTGGGGGCTTTTATGACACTAAACAGGATAAACGTCGATCCCTCAATCATGACTGGAAAGCCATGCATAAAAGGCACTCGCGTAACCGTTGGTGCGCTTGTTGGACAAATGGCTGTCGGCAGCACCATCGATGAGATCCTCAAGGATTTCCCTTATCTTGAACATGAAGACATCTTGCAGGCGTTGCAATTTGCCGCGTACAGAGTAGATGAGCAGGAAATCGCGTTGCACGCATGAAACTCCTGATCGATATGAATCTGCCACCCCGGTGGGCAGACTTCTTAGGTTCAAGAAATATTGAAGCCGTCCATTGGTCATCGATCGGTAAACCTGATGCGCGTGATCAGGAGATTCTTGAGTATGCCGCTATCAATGGATATATAGTGTTCACACACGATCTGGATTTTGCTTTCTTGCTGGCACGATCCCGGTCTGTCACGCCAAGCGTCATCCAGACAAGAATTCCAGAACTCAGACCAGAGTCGATCGGGGATTTGCTGATTGCAACAATCGAGCAATTCGCCGATCAGCTTGAAGAGGGTTGTCTCGTGACTATCAATGAAGACCGGCGCAAGGTGCGACTCTTGCCTTTGGCATAGTGACCAGCACCTCGAACTGCACCGACTACCAGGCCCGCCGCCTCAACATCAAGTACAAGGACGACGACGGCAAGAACAAGTACGTTCATATGCGGAGCGGCACCTCCATCGCCATCAGCCGCAGCATCATAGCCGTCCTGGAGAATTTCCAGCAGGCTGACGGCACCGTGAAGCTGCCAGCAGCCCTGGTGCCGTACTGCGGGTTCGAGGTGATAGGGAGGAAGTGAGTTGACCCCGCTTTATCTACGGAGTACATTGAATGTATGCACAGGTATTCAATACTGTTTGAGGAGATCACCGATCCCGGATTCCCGGATGGATGGTACTACGCCATCGTCCCGATGCTGAACCTCACCACCCACGGGAAAGGTATCGAAGGCGCGCGCGCGGCTGTCATGGACTTGCTGCAACTCTGGTTCGCAGAGAAGCAGGCGCATGGAGAGGAAATTCCCGTTGAACCCGCGGTATTCTTCACGCAAGTCGACATTCCTGATGCCCTTCAAGTCGTCTGAGGTTCTGAGGAAGCTCAAACGGGCTGGATTCCTGGAAACACGAAGTTCCGGTTCTCATATCATTCTTCGACATCCCGATGGACGGCAAACCTATGTTGCCATGCATCCGGGAGATATCCCACAGGGAACCTTTAGATCTATTCTCAAGCAAGCGGGGTTGAGCGAAGATGAGTTCAAGGATCTGTAGACAATAATCATCCCACTATAACCACAAGTGAGACCTCGAGGTCTGGATGCCAAGGCGCGACTGTAGAGAATGGGGCGAGGTAATGGCGAGCCGGCCTGTCTCGAGGCGCGCATCCTTGCGCGCCGGCGAACTCGCGCCGCATGGATGCACGGCCCGTGCAAGCCCCGTCCGTGCCGCGGACGGGTACCTCCTGGACGACGAGGCTGCGGGCTACTCGCTTCAATCCCTCGCGCATTTCATGCCGGAGGCATCAGGGTCGACTGGCTGGCCAATTCCGGTCGCCGTAGCGCTTCCAGAGAGCGGACGAACCTGATACCATCGACGTCGGTCCGGTGAGACTGATTCGGCGCGTACACACGGCAGGCATGCTCACCGCGCCCTCTCCCCCAGGCCGTGCCAGACGAGGCCTAGCAGGAAGGCGAGCTCGTTGCTCCCCTCGCCGGGCAGGTCCCGTAGCGGCTGGAAACGGTTCTCGAGGTTGACGCTGAGCTCAAACTTGCCCATGAGGAAGGTGACGCCGGCCATCACGCCGCTGCCGGAGCTCGAGGC
>PGXR01000306.1 GCA_002839245.1 Spirochaetae bacterium HGW-Spirochaetae-7
GGGGCGGTCAAGATCACCGAGGGCATCAAAGGCGCGAAGCGCGCCATGATCAGGGCCAGGACCACGATGGAAGCGGCGTTCGCGGAGCAGGCAATGCTCATGGGCATACAGGACATCGTCCTCAAGAATTCCGCTTTGCTGTGCAACATCAAGACCAACGGCAAACTATCGCTACTCGGCGACAAGGGGCATCTGATAGGCGGCCTGTGCAGGGCGAGAAAAGGCATAGAGGTCCAGAACCTCGGCTCGGAGAATGGCGCCCGGACCCAGGTCTCGTTCGGGCAGGACTACCTGGTCAAGGACGCCATCGAGTCAGAGGAAAAGGAGATCGAACGCGTCAAGGCGATGATACTCCTGGCGGACAAGTCGATGCGGGAGCAGGAAAAGCTCGGTTCCAACCTGGAGGCCGTCCGCAACGACAAGCTCAAGCTCGTGAAGATCCTCGAGAAGCGGTCGATGCGGGTCTTCGAGCTGCGAGAAAAGTTCGAGGAGCATTTCCCCGGAGAGCTGGTCGTTCGCGGCTCAGCATTCGCAGGCGTCGTTCTCGAGAGCCACAACCGCTTCCACGAACTTCGCCAGACAAAGCAGAAGGTAGCATTCTCGTTCGACCCGCAGCTCGGCCGCATCGTGGAACGTCCTCTTAAATAAAGAGGCCGTTCAAACAAGAATCCAGGATTCGACGCACCGGAGGTAGCCATGCTCGCCGCAATTCAGTTCCCCTCGTGGATTCACCCCGAGATCCTGCCGTTCTTCCCCCAGCTGCCGTTGCGTTGGTACGGACTCATGTACCTCGTCGCCTTCGGCATCACCTATCTCCTCTTCAAGTACCAGGTCAGGAAGCGCGGACTGTCCTACTCCGACGACGACATCTCCGGATTCTTCCTCGCCGGCATCGTCGGGCTGATTATCGGCGCCAGGCTGCTGGGCACCCTGCTGTACGATCCTACCGGCATATACTGGCGCAAGCCCTGGCTGATATTCTGGCCATTCGGAGACGGCGGCCAGTTCACCGGCTTCATGGGCATGTCGTTCCACGGCGGCCTGATAGGCCTCGTCATTGGTGTCATGCTGTATTCGAAGCGGCTGAAGCTGGACTTCCTGACATGGGCGGACATGCTCGCGGTTTCTGTCCCGCTGGGCTACACCTTCGGCAGGCTCGGCAACTTCATCAACGGCGAACTGTGGGGCAAGGTCAGCGCCGTGCCTTGGGCGATGGTCTTCCCGGGAGCCAAGCGCTTTCCCGCGAGCGCCGCCTGGGTCCGCGACATAGCGGAACGAGCCGGGGTAGCCATCGAGGGAACGCTGGTCAACCTGCCTCGGCACCCGTCGCAACTGTACGAGGCGTTGTTCGAGGGGATTTTCCTGTGGCTGGTCCTGTGGTTCCTGGTCAGGCCGCGCATGCCGTTCAAGGGTTTCGCCGTCGGCGCCTACATCGCCGGTTACGGGATCGTCCGCTTCGTGCTGGAATACTTCAGGGAACCTGACGCCGACCTCGGCTACATCATCAAGCTCGGGGACCCTGCCGCCTCGATCCATCTTTACTCGACGCCGCTCGACTTCTCGATGGGGCAGTTGCTGTGCTTCCTGATGACGGTCGGAGGATTGGGTTTCATCGCGATCCGCTGGCGCATCTCGAAGTCGCAGTCTTCGTTGCTGGCTGCCGCCGAGGCGGAACGGGCCAGGATCCAGAGCGCGAAGAGGAAACTGAAGAAGCGCTAGACTCCCGTAACCACGTCCGCGCCGCTACCCCGAAAGAGGCTTGTCGGAAAGGCCACCACAGCTCTCCGGATCTGGCCATTCCCAGAGTCTCCCGAGGCGGCGCGGACGTGCCTTTCAGGCATGGTGAAGAGTTGATTCCGGGATTCAGGCATGCCGGAAGCCTCCCCAGTCAGCATGCCGAGACAATGACCTTCGAACAGGACAAGCGGTCAGTCCCCGCGCCGCCGAGAGGATTCTTCGGAAAAGCCATCAACGGTGAGGCGCGCGGGGCGACCGTGAAACAGGGGGCAAGCGATAAGCGCCCCCCCCTGTTTCACGAGGCGGGCCCACGCGCACATTCGTTCAAGGCCTTTGAATATAGCCTCTTTGAAAATAGCGGTGCGGGTCGAATTGCATTATTTGTTCGATGAGTGTGGCTAAATCTCGTCGCCGAAGCACGTGCCCACCAGCCTGGCGGTATCGAGCATGTAATGGTCGGACGGTATTATCTTCGTGCGGTCGGCGACCTCCGACAAGGGAATCGACGTGACCGATGCATCCTTCATGGCGACCATCCGGCCGAAGCGGCCGCGGGACAGGAGCTCGGCGGCCGCCGTCCCGAAAGTCGTCGCGAGCACGCGGTCGTAGGGGCTCGGCGTGCCGCCGCGCTGCAGGTAGCCGAGTACGGTGACGCGCGTCTCCATGCCCGTCAGCGACTGTATTTCAGCGGCGACGCGGTAACCGATGCTCGGGTAGGTCATCTTCTCGCGTAGCCGTTTGCGTTCCTTCTTCTGCAGGGCGGCTTCGTCCTTGGAAAGCGCGCCTTCTGCGACGACGACTATCGAAAACTGCTTGCCTTCGGAACGGCGCTTCTCGATGTCCCGGGCCACTGACGCCGCGTCATAGGGTATCTCCGGTATGAGGATGACGTCGCCGCCGCCGGCTATGCCCGCGTACAATGCCAGCCAGCCTGCCTTGTGTCCCATCAGCTCAATCACCATCACCCGGTTGTGCGAATGGGCGGTCGAATGCAGGCGGTCTATCGACTCCGTGGCTATGTCTACGGCCGAATGGAAGCCGAATGTCACGTCGGTGCCCCAGATATCGTTGTCTATTGTCTTTGGCAGCCCGATGACCGGCATGCCCTCCTTAGACAGGAGGTGGGCTGTCGTATTGGTTCCGTTGCCTCCCAGCACGACGAGGGCATCGAGGCCAAGCCTGGCGACCGTTTCCTTTATAAGCTCCGGCTTGTCCTGGCCGACTTCAGCGTCCGAGGTGCTGCCGTCGTCCCGCCCCTTGAACGGCTTTTCGCGCGACGAGCCGAGTATCGTGCCGCCTCGCGTCAGGATGCCGGAAAAGTCTTCGGGAGACAGCACCCGCGTATCGCCCTCTATCAGGCCGCGGTAGCCGTTTGAAATGCCGATGATCTCCATCCCGAACACGCTCGAGGCCGCCTTGGCTACGCCCCGGATGGCCGCGTTCAAGCCCGGGCAGTCTCCGCCGCTCGTCAGGATACCGAATCGCTTGACCGCGCTCGTTGCCATGTCCGCCTCCTAGTTTCGTCCGAAGAGGTTCGACCTCCCGCCGAATCGCTGCACCTTGCCTTGGTCGCGGGGCG
>PGXR01000042.1 GCA_002839245.1 Spirochaetae bacterium HGW-Spirochaetae-7
GCTTCCTCAAGTCGGTCAGCGCGATGAAGGGGCGGGAGTCTCTAGGGCTGATAGACATGGTCTTCAAGCCGTGCCCTCCGGACCTCCTTACAATCCTGGGCGATTTTTTCATGCTGCAGGACAGGCTCAAGATCGAGTTCGAGGACTACAAGGGCAAGCTTGTCTCCATCAATCCGGAGACGGCCAAGACCATGGGCTACAACAATTACTGCATGCTTACCTGCGACAAGGTCGAGACGAAGGTGGCCCTGTTCGCGATCGCCAGCGACAAGCTCAATTTCCTCGTGCCTATGAACGGGCCGACGCTCGAAGCCGCCAAGCCCGTGCAGGTCAAGCTTTTTTTTCAGAGCTTCCAGTTCTCGGTGCTGGGAGTCATAGCCGATGTGTCGAGGCTCCAGAACGGCGTCCAGAAGGTGTCGACGACCATCCAGTTCTCGCCCGAGCTGGTATCGATCATCGAAGCCTACCGGTTCGCGGAACGTTTCTCGGTCAAGCCGACCGGTGAAGCGGATTCCGTCAAGGGCGCCTGACCGTCAACCGGCGAGCGCTGCCAGTTTTTCCCGTATGAACTCGCTCTTCTCCCTGAGCCCTATCGGTCCGGTGGCTATCATGAGGATGTTGGGCCGGTGCGGATCGAGCTTTATCTTCTGGCCGCTCTCCTTCATCAGCCGCAACAAGCGGTCAACTGAAATCTTCGACACCTTCGAGAACTCGACGGTCACGAAGCCCTTCCGTTCCTTGAGGGTCGCGATCGACAGCTTCTTGCAGAGTACGCGTATCTCCGCGAGCGCCAGGAGGCTCGAAGCCTCCTCGGGAACCGGTCCGAAGCGGTCTTCGAGCTCGCGGTACAGCGCTTCAAGGTCGTCCTGCCCCAGTATCGACGCGATCTTCTTGTATATCTCCATCTTCACCGCCTGCTGGCTGATGTACTCGTCCGGTATGAATCCGGAGTACTCCAGCTCGAGGTACGGTTCGTCCTCCGGGTTGTAACCCTCGTCGGACAGGCGGGCGACGGCCTCGTCGAGCAGCTTCAGGTACAGGTCGAAACCGACGGAGAATATGTCCCCCGATTGTTCCCTCCCGAGCAGGTTGCCCGCCCCCCGGACCTCGAGATCCTTCATCGCTATCTTGAAACCGCTTCCAAGGTCGGTAAAGTCCGATATTATCTGCAGGCGCTTCATCGCCAGTTCCGAAAGCGCCCGGCCGTCCGGATAGAACAGGTAGGCGTAGGCGAGGCGGTCCGACCGGCCTACCCTGCCCCGCAACTGGTACAGCTGGCTGATGCCGTATATGTCCGCGCGGTCGATGATGATCGTGTTGACGTTGGGGATGTCGATGCCGTTCTCGATGATGGTCGTCGAGACGAGCACGTGGAAGCCTCGGTGGATGAAGCGGTGCATGATGTCCTCGAGTTCGTGGGAGTCCATCTGCCCGTGGGCTTTCTCCACCATGACCTCGGGTACGAGCCGCTGGATGAACGATATCGTCTCGTCGAGCGACTGCACCCGGTTGTGGAGGAAGAAGACCTGCCCGTCGCGCTCCACTTCCCGCCGTATCGCCTTGGCGATGAGGTCCGGCTGGAATTCGTCGACGACGGTCTGGATAGGGTGGCGGTTGTTCGGTGGCGTGGTCAGGACCGACAGGTCGCGTATCTTGAGCATCGACATGTGCAGCGTCCGGGGAATAGGAGTTGCGGTCAGCGTCAGGCAATCGACGTTGGCCTTGATTTCCTTGAGCCTCTCCTTGTCCTTGACTCCGAAGCGCTGTTCCTCGTCGACGACGAGCAGGCCGAGATCCTTGAAGGCCACGTCCTTCTGCAGAATGCGGTGGGTGCCGATAAGCACGTCGACCGAACCCTTGGCGACGCCGGCAAGCGTCGTCTTCTGGTCCTTCCTGTCGACGAACCGCGAAAGCATGCCGAAGGTCACCGGCAGGCCGCGGAATCGCTCCAGGCAATTCTCGTAGTGCTGTTCAGCAAGAATGGTCGTCGGTGCAAGGAAGGCGACCTGCTTGCCGCCCATCACCGACTTGAACGCCGCCCGCATCGCTATCTCGGTCTTGCCGTATCCGACGTCGCCGCACACCAGGCGGTCCATCGGCCTCTCGCTCTCCATGTCTCGCTTGACGTCGTCTATGCATGTCAGCTGGTCAGGAGTCTCTTCGTAGGGAAAGGCGGCCTCGAAGGACGTCTGCCATTCGCCATCGGGCGGAAACGCGAAACCCCTGGCCAGCTTGCGTCGCGAGTAGATGCGTATCAGCCGCTCGGCCAGGTCTTCTACCGATTTCCTGACCTTGTTCTTGCGCTTTTCCCAGGACTTCGAGCCAAGGCGGTCGAGCCTCGGCTCGTCGCCCTCGTTGCCTATGTAGCGCTGCACGAGGTTTGACTGCTCTATCGGTACGAAGACGCTTTCTTCCTCCGCATACTCTATCTTGACGTAGTCCCGGTCATTGCCCATCACCTTGACGCGCTCTATGCCGGTGAAACGGCCGATGCCGTAGTTGACGTGCACCACGAAATCGCCGGGGTTGAGCTCGATGAAGGTATCGATGACCTTTGAGCGCGCGGACCTGAGCGACTTTGGCGCCCTCCGCCGCCGACCGAATATTTCGCCTTCATGGACGAAGGCTATCTTCGCAAGCGGCACCGTAAAGCCTGCCGACAGCCCCTCGGGGTGCACCGCCACCTCGTCGCGGGCGATAAGCGAACCGATGCGCTCCGCCTGCACGGCGTTTTCGGCGAATACGTGCACTTCGTACTTTGCGCGCAGCAGCGAATCAAGCTCGTCGCGGAAATAGTTGACATTGCCGAAGAACGAGCGAGGCGGCTCCGAGCCGAAAGCCAGCCGGCCGGCTGCATCGGCATCCTTGAGCGACCACGAGACCATGGTCCTGGGAAGGGAGGCGGCCACCTCGTCGAAATCCACGAGTATGCGCTCCGGCGGCGGTACCGCCCCGTCCAGCATGGCTTTGCGGTAAAGCCCCGCATATTCCCGTTTTACTGCCTCTGTCTGGCCCGACAGCCTCTCCCGTTCCATGAGCACGACCACGTCGTCGTGGCCTAGGTATTCGAATATGCTGGCCGGCCGGCCGTACGCCAGCGGGTACATCGTTTCCTCGCCCTTGGCCTCGCCGCGCTCGGAAAGGGCTTCGACGAGTTCGGCCACCATTGCCGAGCGATCCTCGTCCGAAGGCGAAGGACAGGCAAGCAGCTCGATACCGACGGCCCTGGCGATATCCGGCGTCCACACGAACTCCCGCGCCGGCCTGAGCAGGGCAGAAGCGGGCCTTTCCGGATCGGATGCCTGGGATACCGGCTCGAACCGCCTCAGCTCCTCCACCACGTCATACTCGAAGACGAAGCGCCAGGCCGCCTCGTCGCCTGGCATGTACACGTCGAGCACCTCGCCACGGAGCGCGAACTCACCCGGCAGGCTGACGCGCGGAACGCGAAGATATCCCCACGATGCAAGCCGGTCGGCGATTGCCGTAGCGTCGATGGCGTCGCCCTTGCGAATGCGGAAGAGTCCCTGTTCGAATGAATCCCTTGGCGGTACTGGCGTCATCGCGGCGCGCTGACCCGCTACGATGACTCGGGGGCCGTCGTCGTCGAGCAAGGCGGCCAGCGCGGCCGCGCGCTGCCCGAACGCCGGTGAGCGAGGCTCCACCGGCCTGTACGCCGCGGTCTTCCACCAGGGGAAGACCATCGACGGCACTCCCGCAGCTTCGCAGTCGCTGGCAAAGGCATCCGCCTCGGCGTCTGTCGGCACTACCACGAGGAAGCGTTTCCTTCCTGCCCGACGGGAAGCCGCAGCCACGATGAATGCCGCGAATGGAGCCTCCAGCTCTGCACAATCGACAGGGAAAGGACCGGATTCAAGACGTTTGATGGCTTCCGCCACCGGCTCATGGCGCAAGAGGCGTTTTGAAACGTTTTCCAACCGTAAGGAGTTCATGCAAATCGTCCGATAATTGAAGAAGGATAGCGCGTCAGCGATACTACACGAATCGCGGCAGCGCGCACAAGGAGAGCCAGAGGTGTACCCAAAAAGACGCGTCCTGGTGGCGTTGTTCGCCGCGTTCGCCCTGAGCGCTGCGGCCGCCCAGGGCGAATTGTCCATAGGTTTTTTCGACAAGCGCGTCTATGTCCCGGGAGCCGAAGTCCTCGTCAAGGTGACGATCAGGAACGGCTCCCCCGCTGCATGGCGATTCAAGCTCGCTGATGACAAGCGCCTCTCCATCGGCTTCGACGTACGCTCCATCTCCAACAGGCCCGTCGAACCGAGCGACGCCTGGAAAAGGGCCGTCTCATCGAGCAACCCGCTTTTTTACCGGGAATTGTCGATACAGCCGGGCGAGGAGTATTCCTTCGTCGAGGACCTGCGCAACTACGTCGACCTGGCCGAGCCGGGTTCCTTCATCGTCTCGTGCATGCTATACCCGGAGCTTTCGGTAAAGCCGGATACCGGCATGACGATTCGGTCCAACCTGCTGTCGCTCTCCTTGCGCCCAGGCGCACCTACACCGGCGGCGACCGAGTCATTCCGCGCCGGAACCGCCGAAATACTCAAGGCCGAGCATATCGGGCCTGACGAAGTCGTCTCCAGGACCATAAGCGCACGCCAGCACGGCCAGTGGAACGAGTTCTTCCTCTATCTCGACATCCAGCGCCTCCTCGAAGCCAATGTCGACAAGAAGCGGTCCTATGACAGGGAATCCGACGACGGCCGCAGGAGGATGATCGCCGCCTACAAGGCAGACCTGATGACCAGCGTCGTCGATTCCGACATCGTTGTAATTCCCAGTTCATATGCTATACTCGAGACTCGCTACGGCCCTTCGTACGGAACGGTCAAGGTGCTGCAGAAATTCGATTACGACGGATTTAAAATGCTGAAAGAATACACATATGAACTGGAACGCCGCGACGACATCTGGTTCATAGTCGCGTACTCGGTCATGAACAAGGGTACGGAATGAAAGCACTCCTCGTCGTCGAAGACGACGCGGTAGCGGATATCGTCCGGTTCTACCTCGAGCCGCTCGGACTGGACGTCATCCGTTACAGGGATCCCCTCAAGGCACTCGACAATCTCGACGAGGTGTGCCCCGACGCGGTGGTGATGAGCGCCAAGGACTTCCCTCGCCACTGGAAGTCGATAGTCGTGGACCTCCGCGCCGCCAGGCCAAAGTCGGCATGCGCGATCCTGCTCCTTAAAGGCGCCTTCTTCCCGTTCGAGGAAGCGGCCAAGGCGGCTTTTCTCGGGGTCAATGCCGTACTCAAGGAAGACCTCTCCGACAAGGCCGAACTGGAGCGTTTCCAGCAGGTACTCAAGCGCTATATAGAGATCGACGATTCGCGTCTGTCTGACCGCCATGCGCCTGGGCCATGGGACAAACTTGGCTTCGTCTTCTCGCATCCCTCCAGCTACGCCACCATCACCGGGATTATCGATTCGATATCGAGTTCAGGCTTGTCTTTCCTGCCTGAGTCGCCGGCGCTTGTCTCCGACCTCGAGGCCGGTATCGTGCTCGAGGACGCATCGCTCCGCATCGACCATGGAATCCTTTCAATTGACTGCAGGCTCGAGAGGAACGGTTCTGCGATGGCCTTTTCCTTTGAATGCAGCGACGAAAAGCGCTCAATAATAGCCGAATACCTGGCAGGCAGGGCTGACCGCGAGATCCGCGCCCTGTTGAAACGATAAAAGTTTTTTGATATGATATTTCATATGAGTACCCAACAGACTTGCGATGGTGAGCGTCTATCGGAATACGCCAAAAAGCTCAAGGCGGTAGGACACCCCATTCGCCTCAGGCTTCTATGCCTTATCGCGCGGCAGGAGGATCCATGCGTCTCCGACATGTGGAAGTGCCTCAAGCAACCTCAGCCGGTCATTTCGCAGCACCTTGCGATACTGAAGTTGGCTCATATCGTTTCGGCCGAAGTACACAAAACCAAGCGCGTGTATTCCATCATCGATCCATTCATCAGCGATCTCGTCGCCAGGATGATGGCCGAAGATCCGGTTCTCGCCGGGCAATCCTAGCTTACGGAACCGCCCTGCGCACCGCCGAGGGCGGGTTCGACAACCTTTTCTCCGCCGTAGTAGAATACGGCAAAGTTCCCGAACCGGCTACGGCTCGCCAAAGTTCGCCGGCTGCCGTCCTGCCGCCCGATATGTACAGCGAATCCGCCAGGACCAGCATCTTCCCGGGCAAGTCAGATTCGGCAAGATACCTGGATACATCCTTTCGGCCCTTGGCCCTGGCCAGAAAATCCGCCAGGCCACGCCACGAATAGTCCCCGTCACGCGCCTGCAGCATCGCGATCGCCTTCGTCATCGTCATATTGACCGTGATGGCAGCGTGCAGCGAGGAGGCGGCCCGTCCGCGATCGAGATAGAATTCGGCCAAGGCGGCGTTGGCCGGCAGCGTATACGACGGCTCTATCCTGTACAGCGTCATGAAGCGGTCGAATCCAAAATCGACGAGCGTTTTCATCATCGCGTCCCGCATGTACTGGTCTATGGCCGAGTCGCCCGACGAGGATCCGCTCTTGTCGCCTTTCCCTGAAACGATGCTCTTCATTACGTTTTCCCAGGCGACGAAATCATTCTTCGCCCCATGGAGCTCCGCCATCGAATAGAGGATGGTGAAGCGTTCATCGGGGATTTCGAGCGAGGCGCTCATGTCGAAAGCGCGCATGTACTGTGCTTCCGCCAGCGAGAGCTCGCCCTCGACGAAAAAGACGCGGCCTTTCCAGTATTCGGCCTCCGGGTACCTGGCCAGCCTGTCCACCTCGAGCCTGAGCTGCTGTATGGAATCGCCCAGTTCATCGAGGGGCTTGTATTCGAGTACGAGCAGGAGGACTTCGATGAAGGCCCGGTGACTGTCCGAAATGCGTTCCTTCCGGAGGGCTTCAAACATCGCCTTGGTAAAAGCGCCATACCTTGCCGCGATCCTGTCCAGGTCGCGCTGTATGAAGTCTTCCGAGGCGAATATGGCGAGTGACTCCTGTATCGAAGCCCGACTGGCCTTTACTGCCTTGCTCTGCAGTGCCTGGTCGAGTCGACCCGCGGCCGTGGTGAACGACTCGCGCCGCTTGGCTATGGCCCTGTCGAATTCTACGATGGCCTTTCCGAAATCCTTCGTCGCGAAGGCGCGCTTGCCGCGTTCAAGGCTGAGCCACGCAGGCTCGTCATCACGGTACGACGATTCCTGGGCCGACGATGGCATGCAGACGGCCGTCACAAGGAGGAACAGGGCGAGAATTTTAGGCAGGCGGGAAATGGTGGTCATAATTTGGCGAGTTCCTCCCCGAATACAATATCGGCGTCTTCCGGCACGCACGTTCGGGATATTTCGCCTTTTCTGAACACGATGACCTTGTCGCCGACACCGGTAATGCCGATATCGGCGTGTCGCGCCTCTCCGGGACCGTTGACGACACAACCCATGACCGCGACGGTGATTGGCTTGCGGATAGAATATATCCTGTCGCGCCACCGTTCCGTAAACGCGTGGGTATCGAAGCCGGCCCTGCCGCAGCGCGGGCAGGAGACTATGTCAGCGCCATGGCGTGTACCGCTGGCCAGCGCGACTATCTCCTGGCCCGCTATGACCTCGTTCTCGGGTTCGTCGGACAGCGATACCCTCAGCGTATCGCCTATTCCGTCAGCCAGCAGCGCGTACAGCGCGACGGCGCTGCGCACGCAGCCTTGCACCAGGGGACCAGCCTCGGTGACGCCGATGTGCAGCGGTATGTCGTGCCTTCCCGAGAAAACCCTGTTGGCGCGCACCGTCTCCTCTACCCCGCTTGCCTTCATCGAGACGATGACATTGACGAAGTCAAGTGCGTCGAGGGCGGCAATCTCTCTTTCCGCTGCTGTCACTATGGCGGAGGCGCGGTCGGGTTCTTCCTGAAGGTCCTTGGGGAGGGAGCCGGCATTGACGCCGATGCGTATCGGTATACCCTTGTCGGCGGCCTTCGCGACGACCTCGCGCAACTTCCACGGCTCTCCAAGGTTGCCGGGGTTGACCCGCACCTTGGCTATAGGAAAATCCATGCAACGCAGCGCTATGCGCCAGTCGAAATGGACGTCGGCTACGAGGGGTATCTCGACCATGGCCGCCAGTGCGCCAAGCAATTCTGCCTGCGCTATGTCGGGCGTCGAGAAACGCAGGATGCCGCAACCAAGCGCGGCCAGAGTGCGGGTACGCTCCGCCACCGCCCCGAGCGAGTCGGCCCGCAACGGTTCCTTCCACATGGACTGGACGGGCGGACGGTGCCCGCCGCCCACGATCAGCGACCCTACCTTGACTGGCCTCGTTTTGCTTGACATGACT
Source organism: Spirochaetae bacterium HGW-Spirochaetae-7 (assembly GCA_002839245.1). Taxonomy (GTDB): domain Bacteria; phylum Spirochaetota; class Spirochaetia; order Treponematales; family UBA12059; genus SZUA-370. The sequence continues at coordinate 8,347 of PGXR01000042.1, forward strand.
CGATTATACAGCAATAAGCGATTATTATAATTGGCTCACGGCATAGGAAAATAAAAAAAGCGGAGAGGAAAGGCTGGAATGCCCTTCGTCCCCGCTACATTTCACTCCCGCTACTCCGTGCCATCGTGGCAAAGAACAAGAGCTACAGGTTGCCCTTCTTGCAGGCCGCCTTAAGAGCCGCGTTCGGCTATTTCAACGCTTCGCTAGATTGCGCCGAACGTAAAGGCCATCACGAACAGGGCGACAGTCTCGCAGAGACCTACGACCGTGATGTAATTTCCGAATCCCTTGCCCGTCTCGCCGAAGGCGTCGCAGGAAGCGGCGCTGGCCTTGCCCTGAGCGACGGCGGACATCGCGATGGCTGCCCCTCCCGCGATGCCAACTCCCAGGAGCAGGGCGGGATCCTTCGTGGATACCATCATCGGTCCCATGAGGATGAACCCGTAGATGGTCTGGGTCAGCGGGGCTCCCGCGAAGATCATCAACAGGAACGAAGCGGGCTTGTTAGCCAGATAGCTCCGTTTCCACGCGCCGATGGCGGCCTGTCCCGCTATTCCCGCGCCTATGCCGGATCCTATGGCTGACAATGCCATGATGCATCCGGCTCCCAACATACCGATATTCATTGAGGGCTCCTTTCTTATGCCACGATCTCTTCTTTAGCCGCTTCACGGAAGGGCTCATATTTGAAACCCGACCATTCCATTCCAAGGTGGCCGGAAAACTCGAGCATATTGAGCCGCACCCCGTGGACGACCACGGACAGGAGGCTCAACAGGATGTTCAGGCCGTGCCCGAATAGCAGCAACATAACTCCGAATGCGAACATCACCGCCTTGCCGAACATCGGGCCGGCCATCGAATTGACCGTCTGGCTGATCGCCAGCCCAGCCAGGCCCACCGCCCATAGGCGGATATAGGAGACTATGTCCGCGAATACGTTCACTATTCCCAGGAACATCGACACGATGTTCGCCAGGCTCGAGAGCATGCTCTTGATGATGTTCCCCTCGTAGTTCGCGAAAATGAAGTTCAAGGCGAAACCGATGCCAATCAAGTAGATCGCGAAGAGCGGCATCGGGAAGCGGACGGCGTCGAGCACGAAATTCAGTACGAGGAAATACATCCCCAGGACCTGCATGAGCAGTCCCAACTGGGCGACCACCTTGAGGGAGCGGATGTCGCGACGGATATTCTTCAGGTGAGCGATGGACAGCTGGACGGCCCCGATGATGAAACACAGCTGCTTGATGTTCGGGCCCGCCAGGGGATTCTCGTTGGCTATCCAGTACACGGTCATGTTTCGTAGGAACGAAGGCAAGATTGCCGAGTCAATGCCGAACCAGCTGCCGGTTATCAGTCCCCAGGCCACGGTTGCGGATGATAGCAGCAGCAAGAGTCGGATGGTGTCGGGCACCTTCCCTCCGGTCATTTTCAACTTGAAGACCATCGCGATGCCGCCGAACAGGACCAGGCTTCCGTAGCCTCCATCCCCGAAGATCATCGCGAAGAATATGGTAAAGAACAGCAGGAACATCCCCGAGATATCGTATTCCCTATAGTGCGGGACGGTTCCAAGGAAGTCGAATACCGGAGCGATGATGCGGACCAGCGCGTTGTTCTCGACCTTCGTCGGTGGAAGTTCGTCATCGAGCGGGTCGTCCAGCAGCAATCCCCAGCCGTGCTTCGCGGCGGCCTCGCCCAGGCTGGGTGCATCCTTCGAGGGAACCCAGCCGCAAATCCAGGCTACCGGGCCGTCGGCCTCCATGCCCGTTCGCAACGTCTCGAGCGTCAGATCCTGCTCGGCATGGACAAGGGTCGTTTTCAGCGATGAATACGATCTGGCCGCTTCGGAAAGCCTGCCCTCCAGGGTCGTGATCGTGGCGAGTATCCTGGCTTCATCGTCCTTCAAAGCCGACAGCGGTTTCTTGGGAGCGATGAACTCGTTGATTCCCGTCAGCCCTTCCGGGAGCTGCCCTGATTCCACGGGGAACGCGATATAGCGCAACGCGTTCTTGTCGGCTGACATGCGTATCGCCGGAAGGTCAGCCGGCAAGGATACCGGAGCCTTGGGAGATACTTCGTACATGCGGACATCGAGGCCCTTGCCGCGGAGATTCTCCAGCAACAGGGGGTCGAAATCGCCCCAGCCTCGTATCCGTTCCATCTCTTTCCTGAGCTCCAGTATTGAATCATGGGATTCCTTTATGGAACCGGCGGCGCCGAGGATATCCCGGACAAGTTCGAGCGAGGCTTCATGGTCCAGGTGGACCGGTTCCTTCTTCGTCTTGTAGGAAAGGAGGATTCCAAGCGCGAGTTCGACGTCGGTCTTGACCGAACCGGCATTCTCCCAGGTATCGCCCTTGCCGACCAGAGGGTCGGCATGAACCAGGCCGAGGCGCCTGAGTATCTTGAGCGCCTGCGTCTTGTCGCGTTCCCGGAGGAAGAGGACGGCCTTTTTCATCGGCGCAATCATGAGCTGACCCTTTCGACCTTGCGTTTGGCCATCTTGCCGCGAACGACCTGGGCAGTCTGCTGGTCGCCCAGGTAAATCCCTATCTTCTTGATGCCCGCGGCAGTCTCCGGTATCTTGACCTTCTCGAAGAGGTTGACCCGCTGTGTCGTCGTGCGGAGCTCCTTTGCAAGCCTCGCGATCTGCTCCTCCAGCACCTTGATCTCCAGGTCGAGCGTCAGCATGGCGCTGAGCCTGTCCAGTGCCCGGTCTATCCACAATGGCTTGGCAAAGAGGTCGTAGTCGTCGATGACGAAGTCCGCGCCCCTGAAAACGGGAATGTCCACTCCGGCGATGTTGCCCGTCGACGTGCGTATCTTCCCGGAGGAAATAATCCACCCGCCGTCCAGACGCCTGATGGCCTCGTCCTCGCCGAACACAGCCACCCAGTTCTGGAACTCGGCAAGATGACGGTCGCGCTCGGCTGCCAGCACCCTTGCCTTGAGCTCGATGCCGCGGATCTCTGTCTGGAGCTGCTGTTTCTTGAGCTGCAAGGTCGGCAGGTAGCGCTTGTACATCTTGAGCGCGTCCTTCTGCTTCTTGAGCTCGTTCTTGGTCAGCTTTATCTTTGCCACGTTAGCTTACACCTTCTTCGGCCAGAACTGGTCTATAAGCTTTGTCTGGAGACCGGTCTCCTGCGGTTCGAAGCACGCGGCGAGGATCTCCCAACCTTTGTCGAGGGCGCCCTCGAGGGGAATGTTGACCGACAGGTCCATCATCTCCTTCTCGAACAGGTCGCCGTACTTGAGGAGCTTCTGGTCCCAGGCCGACATCTGGAAACCCATGGATTTCTTCTCGAGAGTGTCACGGTATGCGGCAAAGAGCTTGATCATGCCGTCCATTATGGCGCGGTGGTCCGCCCTGGTCTTGCCGTTGACCTGCTGTTTGAGGCGCGAAAGCGAGCCGAACGGCTCGATGCGGCCGCCCTTCAGGTAGAACTGGCCCTCGGTGATGTATCCAGTATTGTCGGGCACCGGGTGCGTGACATCGTCGCCGGGCATCGTGGTCACCGCGAGTATCGTGATGGAGCCCGAGTCGGCGAAGTCGACGGCCTTCTCGTAGCGCGAAGCAAGCTGGGAATAGAGGTCGCCAGGATAGCCGCGGTTTGACGGCACCTGCTCCTGGGTTATCGCTATCTCCTTCATCGCGTCGGCGAAGTTGGTCATGTCGGTCAGGAGGACCAGCACGTTGAGCCCCTTGAGCGCGAAACGCTCGGCAACGGCGAGAGCGATATCCGGCACCATGAGGCACTCGACGACGGGATCGGCGGCTGTATGGACGAACATGATCGTCTTCTGGAGCGAACCGCCTTCCTCGAGGGTATCCTTGAAGAACAGGTAATCGTCGTACTTGAGACCCATGCCGCCGAGGACGATGAGGTCCACTTCGGCTTGCATGGCGATGCGGGCCAGCAGCTCGTTGTACGGCTCGCCGGAGACGGAGAATATCGGCAGCTTCTGGCTCTTCACGAGCGTGTTGAAGAGGTCGATCATCGGGATGCCCGTGCGTATCATCTCGCGGGGTATGATGCGGTTGACCGGGTTTACCGAGGGGCCGCCGATCGGGATCAGGTTTTCATGGAGGGCCGGGCCCTTGTCGCGAGGCTCGCCCGAGCCGGTGAAGATGCGCCCCATCAGCTCGTCGCCGAACGCCACGCGCATCGGGTTGCCCAGGAAGCGCACCTCGTCGCCGGTCGAGATGCCCCGGCCGCCGGCGAAGACCTGTAGCGACACGATGTCGTCAGAGAGGCGATTGACTTCGGCGAGCGATACGCCGAAGCGCGTCGTCACCTGGGCCAGTTCTCCGTAGGCCACGTCGGTGGCCCGGACGCTGATGACGTTGCCCTTTATGGATTCGATGCGGGAATATACCTTTTTCATGTCCGTCACTCCAGGCTTTCGATGATGCGGGCGGCCTTCTTGTCCAAGCCCGTGACTCGCTCGTCGATGAAGGCCTTGATGTCGGCGTCGGCCTTCCTGAATGCATCGGTATCCCACTCGATGCCGTTGATGTCGAGGTAGCGTTGCCTGAGCTGGTTGAACCAGCTGCGCGCAGCGTCCTTGTCCTTGAAATCGAACGACGAGCCGAGCACCCGGACGATCCTGGAAAACATGGCCTGCTGCCGCTCCGGAGACACGGAAGCGTCGACGACGTCGAACGAGTTCTGCTGCAGGTATACAGCGTCCAGAAGTTCCGACTTGAGGTACCACAGGAAGTCGTCGATGCTCGTGCCTTCCTCGCCCACGACCTTCATCATCTGGCCGACTTCAGCGCCCCGTTCCAGGTAGCGGTGAGCCCAGGCTACGGAATCGACGGCCATGAGGCCGCGGTACTTGGACCAAGACTCCAGCGGATGTATGGCCGGATACTTGCGCGCGTCGGAGCGTTCGCGCGACAGGCCATGGAAGGCCCCGACGACCTTGAGCGTCGCCTGCGTCACGGGCTCCTCGAAGTTGCCTCCCGCCGGCGACACGGTGCCGCCTATCGTCACCGACCCGGTTCTCCCGTCCCTGAGCCGGACTATGCCGGCGCGCTCGTAGAATCCTGCTATTACCGATTCCAGGTAGGCGGGGAAGGCTTCCTCGCCGGGGATTTCCTCGAGGCGGCCGGACATCTCGCGCATTGCCTGCGCCCAGCGGCTGGTCGAGTCCGCCAGCAGGAGAACGTCGAGTCCCATCTGCCGGTAATACTCGGCCATGGTCACCGCCGTGTACACCGACGCCTCGCGCGCCGCCACGGGCATCGAGGAGGTATTGCAGACTATGATGGTCCTCTCCATGAGGGACTTGCCGGTACGCGGATCGATAAGCTCGGGGAACTCCTTGAGCGTCTCGACCACCTCGCCGGCGCGCTCGCCGCAGGCGGCTATTATCACGATGTCGACGTCGGCGTTCCTGCTCGTAACCTGCTGGAGCACCGTCTTGCCTGCTCCGAACGGGCCGGGGATGCAGTACGTACCTCCCTTGGCGACCGGAAAGAAGGTATCGATGATACGGTTCTTCGTGACCATCGGCTCCACCGGCTTCAAGCGCTCCGCGTAACAGTCGATGGCGCGCTTGACCGGCCACTCGAACATCATGGTCACCGGGAACGACTTGCCTGCTCCGTCCTCGAGTACGGCGACTTCTTCGGTGATGGTATACTCGCCGGCCGGCTTGATCGATTTTACCGTATAGGTATCGAACATCGTGAACGGCACCATCACCTGGTGGACGAACGCGGCTTCCGGCACCGTGCCGAGAACGTCGGCCCGCTCGACCCTCGCGCCGGCCGAGGCGACCGGGGTCCAGGCCCATTTCGTCGACCTCGTCAGTGCTTCAAGGTAGACTCCCGGTTCCAGGAAGTAACCGGTCTGCTTGGCAACTTCGGGCAACGGGTTCTGGAGGCCGTCGTAGATCTTGCCAAGGAGTCCCGGCCCCAGTTCGACCGCGAGCATCTCCCCGGAGAATTCGACGGGATCGCCGACCCTGATCCCCTTGGTCATCTCGAAGACCTGGGTCTGGACCGTATCGCCCTGGACCCGGATGATCTCGGCCTTGAGATGCTTGCCGGCGACGATGATAAAGGCGACTTCGTTCATGGACACGGCGCCCTTGACTCGGACGCTTACCATGTTTCCGTTCACTCCCGTGACCGCGCCAGTGGTGTTTGTCATTTTTGCTCTCCGGATTCGTCGCGGTAATCCGCGGTATCGAGAACGGACCGGTATACGGTCCGGTATTCCTGCTGCCCAAGCTCGGCATTGAAGAGCGCTCGTCGCTCCAATGCCTGCAGGAGCAGGGCGTATGATACAAGGTATTCGATATCGAAGTACTTGTTTGCGGACAGGGCTTCTATGAAAGACCATCGATCTCGTTCGATCAATAGCTCGCCCTGGAGAGGGTCCTCGGCCTGAAACGCCGCCTGGGCTGTCTTGAGCCCGTCCCACTCGGGATCGCCGGCTTTCAGGTGCTTCTCGACCGGTTTCTGCAACCTGCCGGCCCTGAGTCTTGCAAGCTCGTTGCGGAGAGCGAGCTCCCAGCGGCAGTATCGAGCGAGCAACCGCGAAGAGGCCGCAGCCTTTGGGATGATCCCGTCCGCAGGCAGGAACAGGCGGGCGGCTTCGAGCTTGGCCATATCCTTGGCCGTCAGGAAGCGGGAAGCCCTTTCGAGGAATTCGGCGTATGGCATCGGAGGCACCGTATTCGCAGCCTGCAGCGACGGCAATGTCGCGACAAAATAATAGTATGAAGCCATGGCGGCGCTATTTCGCCGCCTCCGCGACGGCGGAGGCGAGACGGCTGTTCAGATAGGCACCGAGCATGTCGGCCACCGCGGTAGCGGAGAAATCGTAATAGGCGGCCCCGCCCTTTTCCACGATCCTGAAACCGGACCTGGTCTCATTGAGAGGCCTGAGTTCCACACCTTTCTTGAGAGCGGCTCCGAGTCTGTCCTTGAAGAAAGCTTCGAGCGAAGCCAGCTCCCCCTTGGGAAGCAATACCGAAAGCTCGTCCCGCCCGTCCTTGGCCCAAGCCTCGAGGATGACCGGAAGGGCCTTCTTGACGGTATCCGCATCGAACGCCGCCTCGAGCGTGGTCTTGACGATAGCGGAGAGCATTTCTTCGATCTGCCCCTTGAAGGCCAGCAGAAGGTCGCGGGAGGCCTGTACCAGGGCGGCCTTGCCGG
>PGXR01000043.1 GCA_002839245.1 Spirochaetae bacterium HGW-Spirochaetae-7
AGGTCCAGTCCGTCGAGCTGTATCGAAATGCAGCGGCCTTGGGTTCCGGAAGTATAGGGCAACTGATGCAGGACCTGTCGAAGTTCGAGGCTATCCATGTGCGGACACTCAAGGAGATGAAGCACCGCTGAACCGGCGGGCATCTTCCAGAGGCTATCTCAGAATTTATCGTAGAGGATGCGTATCTCCGGTACGCCCTTCTCCACGAGTTCCTTAATCGACGAGTTGATCATGAGCGGAGGCCCGCAGAGGTAGGCTTCCGACTTGTCGCCGTCGGTGAGGTTCGCCGCCAGGGTCTTGTTCACGAAGCCCTGCGTGAATGCATATGTCGATGCGACGGTTTCTTCCAGCTTCTCGAGGGTCGGGAAGTAGTGGAACCGAGGATGATTCGCCTGAAGCCGCAGGAACATGTCATGGTCGTACAGGTCCTCGAAAGTGCGTACTCCGTAGTACAACTCCACGTCCCGATCGGGGTACTTGAGGAGTGTCTCGAATATGATCGGCTTCATCGGGGCAAGGCCTACGCCGCCGGCGACGCAGATTACCTTGTGGCTCGTATCGCGCAGGTAGAACTGGCCGTAGGGGCCGAAGAAGGTGAGCTCGTCGCCTTCCGCCAGCGAATGGAGATACGATGATCCCAGGCCGTTCGGGATGAGCTTCACCTCGATCTGGACCTCGTCCTGTCGCCGCTCGGTCGAAGCGATGGAGTATCCCCTGGTCTCGCCCTCGCCAACCTTGAACATGAGGTACTGGCCACTCTTGAAGTCGAGGCCGTCCTTCGGTTCGTCGATGTGGATGCCTATCCGCTTGATATCCCGGGTGACGTAATCCGAACTCCTGATGACGCCGCGGTACTCCCGGATCGATAGCAGTTCCTCGGGAATCTCTATCGAGATGTCGCTGCGCAACTTCGTTTGGCAGCTCAGGCGGAAACCTTGCCGTATGTCCTTGTAATTGATGAGTATCTCTTCCACCGGCAACGGATCGGGAATCCCTTCGGTAACCTGAACCTTGCAGAATCCGCAGGTTCCCTTCCCGCCACAAGCCGACGGGAGATAGACCTTGTTTTCGAAGAGGGCTTTGTTCAGGTAGGTACCGCCCTGAACCGTGAAAGTTTTGGAGCCATTGACGACGAGCTGGCAGCTTCCGTAGGAAGCTACGAACGTCTTCAACAGCATTATCAAGGCAAAAATGATTACGGCGATCCCGTTCATGACTACAAGCGGAATGACGAACGCAGTCATATTCACTCTCCTCGCTGCCTATGCGTCTACGCGAGCATGCCTTGGAAACCAAGGAATGCGAGCGCCATGAGCCCGGCCAAGACTATCGTGATGCCCGCATCGCCGAGATTCTTGACCGGCGAACTGAATGCCAGGTGTTTCCTGAGGCCGGCCATGGCGGTAATCGCTATCATCCATCCCAAGCCCGACCCGAACGAGTAGGCAACCGTGCCCCAGAAGGTATATTCGCGAAGCACCATGAAAAGCGAGACGGCGAGGATGACGCAATTGACGGTGATGAGCGGCAGGAAAATCCCGAAGATGCTGTACAGGGACGGGAAATAGCGTTCTACCAGGATTTCAAGCATCTGTACTATACCCGCGATGCTCATTATGAATACGACGAATGCGAGGAATTCGAGCCTGAGCGGGACGAGCACGAAACGGTATGCGAAGTAATTTACCGTCGTCGTGATGACCACGACGACGGTTACCGCCAGGCCCATGCCAGCCGCGCCCCTAAGGCTCTTGGAGATGGCTATGAAAGGGCACATGCCCAGGAAATACGTCAATGCGATATTGTTGGTGATCGCCGATGCCAGAACTATCAATGCCAATGACATGGAAACCTCCCTTTATCGGGGTTTGTCAGCCGTCACGCTGGCGGTCTTATTCTTTCGCTTGAGCATGTTGAACACGATGATGATCGATGCCAGCAGGAAGAAAGCGCCTGGCGCGATGCTCACCAGGTTCCAGCTGGTCCAATTGCGCAACAATACGATGCCGAACAAGGATCCGCTCGTGATAAGCTCGCGGAGGAAACCCAGCACCAGAAGCACCAGGGTGTAGCCGAGCCCGGTTCCCAGAGAGTCGAGGAAGCTGAGGCCCGGCGGGTTCTTGATCGCGAATGCCTCAGCCCTGCCCATGAGGTTGCAGTTCGTGATGATGAGCCCGATATACGGACCGAGCCCTTTGCTCACCTCCGGAACCAGAATCCGCAGGACCAGGTCGACCGTGATCACGAAGGTCGATATGATCAGCATGAACACGATGAGGCGCACCTGTTCCGGAATCAGCTTCCTTACCAGAGAGATGATGAAGGAGCTGATGCAGAGGACGAAGGTAACCGAGATGCCCATTACGAGCGCGTTCGCGAGTTTCGTCGTTACTGCCAATGAGGAGCAGACTCCGAGTACCATGACGAAGATAGGGTTGCTCAACCATATGTTCTCGACGAAAGTCGAGAATCCCTTGCTGGCTCGTATGCCGTTTCCGCTCATGGTTTCGCTTCCTTTCCTCCGAACGATGCGAACGTCTTCAGCCCCGCGTTGATTATAGCCTCGAGGCTCTTGCTCGTTTTCGTAGCGCCTGAAATGGCATCGACCTCGCCGGGCTTGCCGGATCTTTCTTTTTCGATCCTGACCGTCTTGGAGTAGTCAAGATTGCTGAATTGGTCCAGGAACGGCTGCTCGGAGATCCTGGCGCCGAGGCCCGGCGTCTCGATCTGCGACAGCACGTATAGTTTGTTGATCATCTTGTTCTCATAGTCGATCAGCATCAGCAATTCTATGTCTCCCCAAAGCCCTGGGCCTATCATGTGGAGTGCCGCGAGGTGCCGCGGCGCGTACATATAGTAAATGTTCTTGCCGTTCTCCTTCACTGATACGGCCTCGGAGAATTCACGGTCGAACGCGGTCAGGTCGATGTCGTTGTCGAAATCCTCCCAAATCTTCATCCGCAGCTCACGTTGCCTCCCCGCCTTGACGCCTTGGTACATGGTGTTGGTGAACGACAGGAACACGGTGCACAGCGAGGTGAGTACGACGAGGAAGACGAGGGCGGAAAGGGATCCTTTCTTTTCGCTCATGGCTCCTGTCCTTTCGGCAATGCCGGTTTCCTTAAGCCCCGGTACGAAAACCTGAAGCCGAGCTCGTCGAGCAACGGGCTGAACGCATACGTGAACAACGCGGCGAACATCACGCCTTCCGTGTGAGTCGAGAACGACCGCATCAGAATCATAAGCAGCGCCGCGGTGATGCCGGCTGCGATCCTTCCGAAGTCGCTTTTTGCCGAGGTCCATCGGTCGGAAAAAATGAAGAACGCATAGAACAAGGCGCTGCCCGGGAGCATCGTCTGCGGGACACCAGGGAAGGACTGGGGGAAAAAATTGTGTCCGGCGAACGATAGGACGGCGAGCGATGAGAGGAAGGCCAGGGGGGTGCGCCTGTTGACACCTCCGAACAGCAGGTACAGCGTGCCGAGGCCGATGACCATGAACGGAAAGGCGTCCGACAGGAAGCCGACATTCGGGCCAAGGAAGAGCTCGAGTCCCGGAATGTCTTTCCCCGATTTAACAAGCGCGAGTGTGGTTGCGCTGGTCTCGGGGAGGGATGAATATGAATAGAATCCGGAGAAGAAATCGAACCTGGGCTTCACGAACGACCCGCCGAACCGCGTCGTGAAATTGATCATCGTGAATACCTGCGCTACTACCGCCGCGTTGAAGATATGGTGCCCCTGGCCGCCGAAAAAGACGACGCAGATGACTATCGCCATGGCAAGGCACGATGCGGTCATCCATAGTTCCATTCCGGGCGGGACCATGAGAGGGAACAGGAGCCAGGAAGTGAGCCCGAAGTATCCGGTATATTTGCGCGTTACGAATATGCCCGCCAGTTCCGTAGTGATCCCGACGATGCAACTCAGGCCCAGGAGTACGATGACCTTGAAGCCGAACCAGCCGGCAGCCATCGTATACATCGGTACCAGGAGCAGGGCCATGAAAAGGGTCGAGAGGGCTACATGGCTCGGTGTGTAGAATTTCGGGACGTCGAGGACATGGTAAGCCGGAACGATCTTCATGAAGGGCAAGCGCAGCTTCATTTCGCTACCCCCAGTTCCTTCTTCAAGGATTGAATGGAATGCAGGAGCGGGATGCCGGAAGGGCAGATATATGTGCACAGACCGCATTCGGTGCAACGTTCCGGTAGATAGGCGGAGGCACCCTTGATGTCCTCGCACCTCGCCAGGGCCGAGATCATGAATGGCCAGATGCCGACCGGACAGATGCGTACGCAGTGGAGGCACTTCTGGCAAGGGGTCCCGACTTCGCGCGGGGTGGAGTTGTACAGGTATGAAAAGGAATAGTTCGAATTCTGGAATGCCATCCGCCCGAGTACCGCGGCAGGACTCGCGCGCTTCTGCAGGTTCCTGGTCGCGACGATTATCGAGTGGGGCCGGAACTCGTCGATCGTGTCCTCCGGACTCAGGCTTCTTCCGACGAACGGATGGTCGAAGAAAACGACCTCTCCGGCAGGCGCCTCCGCCCGGAAATGCCACAGAATCGAGGACACCGGCGTCCCCGGCTCTACGAACAAGGCGGCCCTGGTACCAGCCGTCAAATCGGTGAAGGTGACCGGAATACCTCGCGGTTCCTGGCCGGATACACGGAGCAGCAAACGATAGACATCGAACCATTCGAGCATATTGCCGAGCCCGCCGGCCGCGGATCGGTTCTGGATAGCCGGGTAGCGTGGACGCGCGAATCGAACCTTGATTCGCTCGTCGTGCATCGACTCGATGAGTCCGGCGAGCGGCACTCTCGAAGGGAAGACGAAGTCCATCCGAGGCCAGGGACCCTGCTTGAGTATCGACTCCATTGAACCGGGCGCCGACTCGAGCATCTCGTGCATCGCCTCGAAGAAAGGATAGTCGAAGGGGAAGCGAGGCAAAAGGTTTACTTCCGGCGGAGAGGATCCGGCCGGAAGGTTTCGATCCTGGAAATCCAGGTGCTTCGGATGCGCCGGGTCATGGTTCAGGATTCCGGGTTCGAATTGATAGCCACGATATTTGAAGTACATTCTTGCCTCCGCGCTTGGGAAAAAGTGGAGACGATCATAAGGAGTATAGGTTGTAGGTAATCTGCATGCAATAAGCTTTCAAAAAAAACAGACTTGTACCGTATGGTTTGACGATTCCATGACCACCTTCGGTTCGAGCCATCCTTGATATCTTCTCTCTTGCCCCAAAGCCGTCCCCACGCGATCATAGTTAGGAGGAAACCAGCAAGTATTTCACGGAGGTCCGGCCATGAATACAGTTCGAAGGTCGTTGATGGTCCTGTTCGCGGGCATTGCATCCTTCTGGAGCGTCGCTCCTGCCACGGCCCAATATCGCACAGTCGATCCACCCGTGACCTACGGCACGCCATCGTTGCGGGACATGGATGTAGGCTACGTGATACCGGAGCTCTATCCCGGCGGCGGCGACTCGTGGGACGCCTGGTCGTCGTCGTTCCTCAAGGCCGATGGGCAAGCGCCCAAGAAACCAGCCACAACAGGCGACGAAGACACGGACATGGAGAACGAGAGCGATTTCTCCGAAAGCTACGCCAAGTGGGCTTCCATGTATTCGGCCCAGAGCGTAATGGACGGCGACCCGGGTACGGCATGGGCCGAGGGAGCCAAGGGTACCGGGACAGGCGAGGTAGTCGTGGCAAGGATATCCGAACCGAAGGGAATAGGCATAATGCCGGGGTTCCAGCGCAATGCCGACCTGTTCGGCAAGAACGCGAGGCCCCGCAGGGTGCGGGTATGGCTGCTCGCGGCCGGCCGGAAGGACGTCGGGCAATACGAGAATTTCTACTACGACGTAAAGGCGCTCGCGTTCCATGACGTCGATCTGGCGGACGCGATGGGATGGCAGGCTTTGCCGCTTCCTGCCGCGGTCGCGCCGCCCACGAAGATGTCAGGCGGCTACGAAGGAGATCCGTTTACCGACTGGTTCGTGGCAGTCCGGATATTGAGCGTCTACCCGGGCAGCCGCTGGGAAGACTGCTGCATCGCGGAAATAGGGCCGATTGAATAGCCCCCAAGGTCAGCGCTTCACCCTGTTGTACATGAGCGGCTGCGAGCCGTCAGGCATGGACTGTTGCCAGGTGGCTATCCAGGCTTCATCCGTGGAGAGCACGTCGACGTAGCGGATGCAGCCGGTACCGTCCGGGCTGACGAATTCCGGAAATAGTCCCGATATCCTGGTGAATGCGGTCGGGTCGCCATCGGTATAATATGCCAACCCGCCGAGCTCCTCGCATGAGTAACCGCGGGGTCGTTTCGTGGCCTTGGCGTGTTCGTCGAGATTGCGAAGGCACTCGCCGCCGTCGTAGAACACGAGGCCGGTACCGGCGGGCGCCAGGGATTCCGGAAGCGGCAGGATGCAGGTACCGCGGGTGATGGCCACATCCCAGACCTGACCTCGCGGGTAACAACCAAATACGGGTTGGCTCGTGGCTGTTCCGCCGGCGTCGATCTCGAGGTAGCCCGTGTTGCTCGATGACCAGCTGAATGGATGGTGGCAGAAGAACAGGCGGAGCCTTCCGTCGGGGCCTTCCGACAGGAAAGGGTCCTTGACGTGCAGGGTCGCGGGGTCGGCGCTGGAGACGACGGTGAGCGGTCTGGCACCACGGAGCGCCTCGATGTCCGGGGCTGACAGGCGCTCTATCGACCAAACCCCGGTTCCCGGTTTTTCGTACGCTTCGACCGGCCCGGGGTAGGGAAGGCGCTTTTCGGAGGAAACGTAGAGCTCGACGCCATCGCGGGTGAAGCGTATGGCAGAGCCTTCTATCGAAAGCGCCTCGCGGCCATCCGGCGAGACGGCAGCCTTGTCGAATGCCATGACTTTCGTCCACGAGCCTCCGCCGTCCGACGACGAGAAGATCGCCAGCTCCCTGCCGCGGTCTCCCAGATCGAGGCCCGTCCTCGAGTCGCCAGCGCTCCTGTACCTGCCGCTGATATAGAGCCGTCCGTCGAGGCCTTGCGCCGTATTGCCACCGCCGAACCAGTAACCCTTCTCCTGTCGCTCGGCGGGGATGGCGACTGTGGCGGCCGCGGGGTCGACGAGCCGACGGGCAAAGGAACGCAGACCGGCGACTGTATCGTCAGCCAGTCGTCTCATCGGGTTTCGTCTCCGAATCCACGGGCTTGCTGTCCTCGTTCGCGGAGATCTTCTCGTGCAGCTTGTCTTTCTCCTTCTCGAGCCTGGTCATCTGCCGCTTGAGCCCGGAGAATTGTACCGATCGCCTGAAGACCGACGGCGCCGTGATAAGCACACCGAGAAGTATCCCGATGGTCAGCGTCAATATCAGTACCAGCGACAGCGAGCCGGACGCGGACCACGAGAAAAAGGTGATGGCTACGGGCACGCTGTTCTGGAGCGAGAATATGACGGCGATTATCGCCACTATCAGAACGAGTATCAGGTATACGACTCTCATTCGAGGCTCCTCCCGGGGACGCGATTTGAACTACCGGATTCTTTGTTATAGTATATCCATTATGACGGTAAATGAAATGCTCGGCTACAGGCTGCTCTCTATCGGGAGTTTCTCGATCACCGCAGGAGTCATTATTTTCTGGATCCTCATCGCGGTGTTCGCGAAGGTCTCGGTCAAGCTCGTGTCGCGCCTGCTGGATCGGCCCGTCAAGCGCGGCAAGATGGACAAGGGAAACGCATACGCGATCCTGTCCATCCTCAAATACCTGATATGGGTTGTTGCGATCACCATATCGCTTCAGGCTGGCGGCTTGAACCTGGGTATCGTTTTCGCCGGCTCCGCGGCCCTGCTCGTCGGGCTAGGCTTCGGTATCCAGCAGATATTCAATGATCTGATGTCGGGAATCATCCTGCTGTTCGAAGGCAACCTCAAGGTGGGAGACGTCATACAGCTCGAGAACGATACGGTTGGCGAGGTACGGCAAATGGGCCTGAGGACCTCCAGGATCAAGACGCGGGACAATGTCGTGATGATAGTGCCAAACTCGAAATTCGTCAGCGATCGCATCATCAACTGGAGCAGCGAACAGGTCAGTACCCGTTTCCATGTCGATGTGGGTGTTGCCTATGGAGCCGATATTGGCCAGGTCCAGTCCCTGTTGCTTGGGATGGCTAGCCGGCACCCGCGGGTAGAACACCTTCCCGAGCCTTTTGTGCGATTCAAGGATTTTGGCAGCAGCAGCCTGGATTTTCAGCTTTTCTTCTGGACCACCGAAATATTCACGGTGGAGAATATCAAGAGTGACCTGCGTTTCGAGATCGACAGGGAATTCCGTGCCAACGGCGTTCAGATTCCCTTCCCGCAGCGCGATGTCCACATTGTCGGCCAGGTCCAGACCTAGCTCGGGTACGGAGATTCAGGTACTGTCGGCTTGACGCCGAATACCCGGAGGCTCTCGGTCTTTCCCTTGAGCCGAATCTTGCCCAGCGCATTGAAACGCCGCTGGTTTTCCGCGTCAAGCCTCGAGAATACCGCCTCCGATATGACGCAGGGTGTCTTGATGGTCTTGCACGCGGATTCCAGCCTGGAGGCCACGTTGACGGCGTCGCCTATGACGGTGAAGTTCTTTCGCTCGTCGCTGCCAATGTCGCCTATCACCACCGTCCCGAAGTGGATGCCGACGCCGAAGTCCGCTATCGCCGGCAGGCCCTTGGCCGCGAGTTCGGCGCGTAAGTCGGGGATGGATTCGCGCATTTCGGCAAAGCAGGCGACAGCCCTGTCGCAGGCCGACGCGCTGCCCTGTTCCAGCCCGAAGATGGCCATGACCGCGTCACCGATGAACTTGTCGACGATGCCTCCGTGCCTGCGAATCGTCCCGGTCCACCTGCTGAAATAAGTATTGAGCATTCCGGTAATCGCCTGGGCATCATTGGCTTCGCTGATGCCCGTAAAGTTCCTGATGTCAGAAAAAAGTATGCAGAGGTCGGCGTTCTGGGACCTGGCTTCACCTCCGGCGATGATGCGGTCGCGGATGTCCTCGTCGACGTATTGACCGAACAGCGTGTTGATACGCTCCTTGAGCCTCAGCACGTCGGCCCTGCCTAGGCCGATGGATACGGCGAGCAGGGATCCGCCGAGCAGGATGTAGATATGCGTCGGATCCGACAGGAAGACCGGGAACCACGCGCCTATCGCCTGGATGGTCAATTGCGCCTGCAGGTCCGGTACGGTCCGCATCACCTGCGAGGCTATGATGTCCTGGACTGTCCGTACGGTGTCGAAATAGAAATAGAGGAGAAGAAAGCAACCGACGTTCGTCGCGGTCAGGATGAATTCCAGCATTATACGCGCTTTTTGGTTTTTGGTTAAAAGGATGAAGGTCTGGAAAGCGCCTGTCGCGACGCTGAAGACCCAGAACCAGATATGGGCGGCGTTCATGATGAATGTCCAGCCTTCGCGGCTTTCCATCAGCGTATAGATGAGCGGTGCTATAAGGGAACCGAAAAACCTGACGGCCGGGTTGCTGCCGAAGAGGACGAGGACGACCGTCTGTATCAGCAGGAATCCCAGCAGCGCGACATGGCCCGCATTGCCGAAGAATTGCATGCCTGACTGGCTGAAGTTCATGAGTATGTAGAACAGGGCAAATTGGCCGGAAGCCAGCAACAGCTCCCTGACCATCCGCTTGAAAAATGAGCCGATACTCGTTGCTTGCATGTTGGTACCTTCCTGCAGAACGACAGTATCGCCTATCGACGGGAAATCGTCGAGCCGGACTTGGGAAAAACCGTCGAATACCTGTCCGCCGGGCCTGTATTATCGAAAGCGGAAAACCTTTTTCCGGTATATACTGTCGGAAACGGCGGCCTTGATGCTGCCGATCATGAAACCGGAGCGACATTTATGGGAAATACCGTATTGGCCATGCTCGACAAGGCGGCCGTCACGTATGCCAACGAGCCGTACTCGCTGAGGAAGACCGATTCCGGGTGGGAAGCGGTCACGTACTCCCAGACCCGGTCCCGCGCACGGGCTTTCGGCGCCTGGCTCTTGGGGCGTGGCTTCAAGAAGGGTGATACGGCCGCGATCCTGGCGGAAGGTTCGCCTGAATGGATCATCGGCGAACTGGGGCTTCTATCCGCCGGCATGATTTCCGTCCCCCTGTCCATCAAGCTCCTCGCGGACGAGATACCGTTCAGGGTGAAACACTCGGGAGCAGTGGTCTTCCTGACGACCAGGAACCAGCTCGACAAGGTGTTCTCGGCGCTGAAGGCCGCCTCGCTCGAGCCCCTGGTGGTGCTGCTCGACGACGACGAGTCGGGTCTCGTCGCCGCCTGTTCCGCTGCCGGCTATCCCCGCGGCAAGGCGGTGCTCCTCCGCGACGCGCTTTCGGAGGGCGCTGCCGAAATTGCCGCTCCCGGCTCCAGCCGGGAATCCGAACTCGACGCGATGGCTGCCTCGATCGGGGACGGCGACGTGGTGACGATCAGCTACACGAGCGGTACCACGGGCGATCCCAAGGGCATCATGCTCACTCACCGCAATTACTTCGTCAATTGCCAGGACGGCGTGGAGCTGTTCGGGGACATCTACCATTACTCGACGCTGATCATCCTGCCTTTGGACCATTCGTTCGCGCATACCGTCGGCATCTACGCCGGCCTCGTCTGCGGCCTGGCACTATACTTCGTGGACGCGCGCGGGGGCGGCATGGGAATCCTCCGCAACATCCCCATTAACCTTCGCGAGGTCGAGCCGAAATTCCTTTTGACCGTGCCCGCCCTCTCGGGGAACTTCATGAAGAAGATCATCGCAGGCATCGAAGAGAAGGGCGGTTTCATCGAGCGCCTGTTCAAGGCCGGCATCAAGGCGGGAGTCGAACTGAACGGCGACGGATTCCACAAGCCAGGGTTAGGCAGGATAATCCGCTACGGACTGGTCCATGCGCTGGCCAAAGCGCTCATATTCAACAAGGTCAAGACGATGGTTTTCGGCAGGAACATCGAGTTCTGCGTCGGCGGCGGCGCCCTCCTCGACGTCAAGCAGCAGGAGTTCTTCGCTTCGTTCGGCGTGCCCATCTTCCAGGGCTACGGCCTGACCGAAGCCGCCCCGATCATCAGCTCCAACTCACCTTTGTCGTACAAGTTCGGCACTTCCGGCCGTATCGCCGCCTCGATCGAATGCACGATACGGAAGCAGGACGGATCGATTTGCCCGACCGGGGTGACCGGCGAGATAGTCATTCGCGGCGGCAACGTGATGAAGGGCTACTATCGCAACCCCGAGGCGTCGGCCAAGGCCTTGCGGGACGGCTGGCTGTGGACTGGCGACCTCGCGTACATGGATGGGGATGGTTTCCTCGTCGTGGTGGGCAGGGAGAAGGCCCTCCTCATCGCGGAGGACGGCGAAAAGTACAGCCCCGAGGAAATAGAGGAGGCCGTCGGCTGTTCGACCGACGCCTTCAGTGCAATCATGGCCTGGAACGAGCAGAGGAAATACACGGTAGCCCTGGTGACCCTCGACGAGGACAAGGTCAAGAGACTTGCCTCCGCCCGGGGCGCGGCTACGGCAGAGGAGGTGCTCGCCCTGCTGCGCGAGGAATTCTTCAGGTTCAGGACCGACCACAAGGCCAAGAAGGTCCAGCCCGCGTGGATACCCGCGTCCTTCATGATAGTCCCCGGACAATTCTCCGAGAAGGACGGCACCATCAATTCTACGATGAAGCTGGTCCGCCACCGCGTGACGACGGTCTACCGTGATCTGATAGACTACGCGTACACCCACGATGGCGGCAAGCCGGAGAACGACCGGAACCTGGAGGCGGTGGTCGCGATGCTAGCGAAGTGATGGATCAGTCCGGCCCCATCTCGGTGAGCCGGCTCCAGTACTTCCTTGGCATGTGAGACATCTGGAGCCGCCTGTTGCGTCGCGGCTCTATCGCTATCGCCCTGAAGTAGAGGCTCCATAAGGCGCGGATCTCCTTCTCGCCCCGCGACAGCTCTGCTTCGGGATCCGGCCTTCCGCCATCCTGCGTGGTTGCAGCGTCGAGATGGAAGCCTTCGACCAGGCTGCAGGGGCGGCCCGCCTCGTGGATGATGGCCGAGCCGCGCGCCAGGTCATGGATGGCGAAACGCATCGACGAAAAGCGCGTGGAGAAGTGTTCGGCGATCAGCGGCAGCACGTCGCAGGATGGCTCCACGGGAGCGTACCAGGATCCGTCGGAAAGCTTGGAAAAGCGCACGAGGCCGCAGAACTTGTGGCCTTCCTGCCTGGCCCTGAGCGCGGCTTTCTCGACCGCGAGCACGTCTCCGTCAGAAAGGTCGTCGAGTGCCTTGGCGCCTTTCCGCCAAAGCTTTCGCAGCACCGTTGCCAGCGACGCGTCCGCTCCTGGCATCCCTGAAAGAAAAGCCTCGAGTACGGTGACCATCGCCTGCGACCCGGCGCGGTTCGATATCCTGTCCCACAATGCCGCCGCCCGCTCGTCGTCCCGAGCCACCTGGAAGCGTGCCTCGAACAGCGTCGGCTCCACGCGGGCATCGAGAACGCGGGGAGCTGGCTCCCTTGAGTTGAGCGCCTCGGCGCAGGCACAGAGGAATCCGGGGAAGCTTCCGTGGTAGACGATCGTTCCTTCGGCTCCATTCATGCCGAGGCATCCCAGTCGAACTCGAGCTGCGTGCCGCCCAGCTTTTCGCGGGCTCCGTCGACGAGGGCAGCGCGGGCAAAGGCTGCCTCTGGATTGGCGCTTTTCATAGAACCGGCAATTCTGGGGACTGTCCCCGAACAGGTGACGAAGAACGCGGCGCGCTTCATGACCACGCCGAGTGCCTGCAGAGCCTCAGGCTTCAATGCAGACCCGGAGCGGGCGCGAAGGATGCGCGACGCCGAACGGGGTCCGATGCCGGGAACGCGGAGCAGTTCCAGGTAATCCGCCCTGTTCACGTCGACGGGAAAGCGGTCGAGGTTGCGCAGCGCCCATGCGCACTTGGGGTCCAGGTCGGCGTCCAGGAAAGGGCGGTCGGCCGAGAGTATCTCGTCGGCCTTGAAGCCGTAGAAGCGGAACAGCCAGTCAGCCTGGTACAGCCTGTGCTCCCGGAGAAGCGGAGGGCCCGGGAGGGCGGGAACCCGCGGGTCGGGAGTTGTGGGCACGAAGGCGGAGTAGTATACCCGGCGGCCGTCGTACGCCAGGTACAGGTTCTCGGCGAGGCCGAGGATAACCGCGTCGGATTCCGGGCTTGCGCCGACGACGAGCTGGGTGCTCTGTCCTGCCGGCAGGACGGCTGCCTCGGGATTCCTGCGGCGGTCTTTGCGTACCTCCATGACCGAGGGGCGGTCCGTCGAAGCAAGGCGCACATCGTACACCGGTACCCGCTCGGCAGCTGCACCGCTGACCGCGGGCAGGTTTCCGAAGGCTGTCGAGCCAGGATTTGAGGATGGCACTGAAGAGGGCGTTACGTCGGTCGGCAACAAGCGCCTGGGTTCGAAGCCCCCCGCTCGGGCAAGCGAGCGCATCACCGAGAAGATGGCCCTGGGACTTTTGTCGGGGGCTACGGAGCCGAGGCTTTCAGCGCTCGGCAACTCGATGTTCACCGAGACGCGGTCCGCCCAACGGGCCGCCTCGGCGACGAGCTGTTCCGAAGCGCCGGGGATGGCCTTGAGGTGGAGGTAGCCGTTCCAGCGCTCGCGTACCCGTAGCGTCCGGGCGACCGAGATCAGCCGCTCCATCGTAGTATCAGGACAGCCTGTAACGCCTGAAGACAGGAATGCGCCCTCTATGTAATTGCGTTTGTAGAAGTCGATGACGAGGCGGACAAGTTCCTCGGGTTCGAAGCCCGCCCGGCTCACGTCGTTGGAGCGGCGGTTAACGCAGTAGGCGCAGTCCCATGCGCAGGCGTTGGACAACAGCACCTTGAGGAGGGACACGCAGCGGCCGTCCGCGGCCCAGGTATGGCATATGCCGCCGACGGCGCCATTGCCGAGCCCACCGGACAACGCCGGGCGCGCGCTTCCCGACGACGAGCATGACGCGTCGTACTTGGCGGCATCGGACAGAATCTCGAGCTTCCGTATCGTGTCCATGTCGACCTCTTGGTCGATACTACTATACGGGCGTTAAGCGGTCAAGCCGATAAATGACCGGCGCTCAATTGGAACCGAGCACCTGCCTGTACTTTGCCAAATCGCAGGTGGGCATGCCCATCGCAGGCAAGGCGTGGAGCAATCGACCCTCGACTATCCTGGCGACGCGCGAGCCAATGGCGCTGAAGGCAAAGAAACCCAGGTCCGCCCAGGCGTACGGCACGCGGATACGATAGCGGTCAGCATCCTTGTGTACCGTCTCGTAGCGGAAACCCGCAGGGAACAGCGCGAGGTCCTGCGCCCGCCCTTCCATCACCCTGTCGGTCGCATGAGCGGTGATGCGTTCCCGCAATACCCGGTACTGCTCGGCTTCGCTCGGCTTGAGCAGACCTCCGTCGAGCACCATTGCGTCAAAATCGTCACGAAAGCTGTCGCCGCCTATCTCCACGAGGCGCGTGAAGCGCGTGCCGGACATCCAGGAATAGTCCACCTGGAACCCGTATGCGCCTATCCGCGTCTGGATCAGGCCCTGGAGGTGCAACATCAGCTTGTGGGCGTTGCGCAGGTAGCGGTAGTCGGGATCCACGCCGTCACGTTGCTTCGGCGCGTCGAAGCCTATGGCCTCCAGGCTGCGTCCGTGGGTTCGCATCGCGCAGACGTAGTCGTAGGCGCGGTTCACGAAGTATTTCATTGAAAAGAACCATTCTGGCGGCGAGACGAAGAGCCCCAGAGGGTACAGTTTGCGGTAGAACGAGCCAAACGCCCTGCTACCGATGACGGTGCGGACATTCACGCGATCGCATGTCCCGTCCAGGCCTATGGATAGCGGGGTCGCATCGCTCCGTATCTTGGTAAAGGTGGGGTGCCCGCTGCCAAGGCCGAGGAAATGCTCGAACAGTATGGCATCCGGAAGGCAGCGCACCGGGGAGAAGATGCGTTCCCGTATCCCCGGGTGGTCGTTGAGTATGCGGATGCTGCGCTCGTTCGTCCGGTAGAAGAGGGCGGCCTCGAAGCGCCGGCGTTCGTCATGGTCGTGCAATGCTCCCAGCACCTTTGCTTCCCGCTGCAGCGTGTACTGCGGGTGCAATTCGAGCACGATGCCGAAACGCCGGTACAGCTCGCCCCGCAGGTCCGCGAGGCCTCCGGAAAGCCCGGCCATGTCCTTCGCGGGAAGGCTGTCCTCGACGACGATGTTGAGGTCTATG
>PGXR01000044.1:0-15218 GCA_002839245.1 Spirochaetae bacterium HGW-Spirochaetae-7
GAGAACGGAAATGGGATCGGGCAACTCGTTCCTCCGCTTCGATCAGATTGATTTCTTGTAGAAGCAGGCCCAATCGGTCTTGACGAACTCGAACTTCGTATTCATGCCAAAAAGCGATTCGGAATGCCCGATGAACAGGAAGGATTTTGGGGCCATTGCATCCCAGAATCGTTCGATAGTCGCCTTCTGGGCCGCTTCGTCGAAGTAGATCAGAACGTTGCGGCAGAATACCACGTCAAGGCCTCTTTGCCCCGAATCGTTCTTGAGGTTGTGGTAGTCGAACCGTATGGTCTTCTTGATGTCGTCCTTGATCTGGTAACCGTTCGGGCGCTTCTCGAAGTATTTCGGCAGGTACGGCTCGGGGATGCCAGAAATGCGGGTCTCAGGATAGAAACCCTCCTTGCCGACCATCAGCGACTTGAGGCTGATGTCGCTCGCCGTCAACTCCGCGTTCCAGCCGGCAGGCAGTATTTCCTTGAGCAGCATCGCAATGGTATACGGCTCCTCCCCGGTCGAGCACCCTGCGCTCCAGACGCGTACCTTGCGTTCAGCATGCCGTAGCTTGAGGAGTTCAGGCACCACGAAGTGCTCGATGGCGTCGAAATGCGCCTGGTTGCGGAAGAAGCGCGTCAGGTTGGTGGTAACCGAATCGAGAAGGACCTTGAGCTCTTCCTTGTCCTTGATGAGTATGGCGAAATACTCCTGCGGAGTCTGGAGCTTCTTGTCGCGGAGGCGTTCCCGTAGCCGGCTTTCAAGAATCGACCGGTTGGTGGCGGAGAAGTGGATGCCGCTTTCATCGTAGATGAGCTTGCGGTAGAGTTCGAAATCAGGATCCGCTAAAAAATCGGCCATTCGTCCGCCTCTCCACCCGAAACCGCAATATTGAAGGGCATGAGCCGCGCTCCACCCAGAGGAAGTCTAGTGCCCCGAATTCTTTACTGTCAATAGAACATGCAGGCCGGATAGTTGACGGTCGGCTCGGCAATGAGGATAGTATTGTCATGATTGACCATAACGATCGCGGTCATGACCGCAAAGCATGGGGTGTCGTCGCACTGGTTGCCGTGTTCTGCACGGCTCTCTCGTTCAGCGCGCCCGCCGCCTACGCGCAGGACGCCAAGGCCGAAAGCCAGCGCTATTTCTCGATATTCCAGAGCGCCTTCAACTTCATCCTGGAGAACTACGTCGACAATGTCGACCCTAAAGTGCTGTACGAAGGCGCGATGCAGGGAATGTTCGAGTCGCTCGGGGATCCGTACTCCGTCTTCCTGACGGATGCGATGATGAACGACCTGAACGACACGACGACAGGGCGCTTCGGCGGAATCGGCCTGTACATTTCCAAGCCCCTTCCCGACCCCAAGCTGCCGGAGCGCAGGCTGTACGTCGAGATCGTCTCCCCGATAGAGGACACTCCGGGCTGGCGGGCGGGAATCATGCCCGGGGACCAGATAACCCACATCGACGGGGAGACCACCGAGCCGCTGTCCATGGACGAGGTCCTCAAGCGACTTCGCGGGGAGCCGGGCTCGACGGTTACCATAACGATACTGCGTGGAGCCGGGCTGGTATTCGACGAGAAGGTCACCCGGGCCATGATAGAGGTTCCGACGGTCAAGCGCGCAATGTTGCCGGGCGGCGTAGGGTACCTGCGTATCATCGAATTCACCCCGCAGACGATATCCCGTGTCAGGGAGGCTATCGACTGGTTCGCCGCCCAGCGCTACAAGTCGCTGGTCGTGGACCTCCGCAACAACCCCGGCGGACTCCTGCAGTCGGTCATACAGGTGGCGGACCTGTTCCTGAAGGAAGGCGTCATCGTATCGACGAAATCAAGAAACCGCTACGAGAACGCAGTCTACCAGGCCAAGCCGGACCTTCTTGTACCCGCCGGGATGCACGTCGTGGTCATGATAAACCGAGGCTCGGCAAGCGCGTCGGAAATCCTCGCCGGTGCGCTCAAGGACCAGAAGCGGGCCTACCTCGTGGGCGAAAACAGCTACGGCAAGGGGTCGGTCCAGCAGGTGCTGCCTCTCGGCGATACGGGCTTCAAGCTGACGATGTCCAGGTACTACACGCCGAGCGACGCGAACATCGACAAGGTGGGGATAGCGCCGGACCTCGCCGTCAAGGAACCTGAACTGACGCCCGAGGAAGAAGCGTCGCTGTCGAGCCTTATCCAGCGGAACGTGTTCGGCGCCTTCGCGACCGCCAACCCCAATGCCTCGCCGCAGCAGATAGACCAGTACGTGCAGGGACTCCGCTCGGCCGGTTCCCCGGTTTCGGAGAGGGTGCTCAAAAAAATGCTGCGGAACCAGCTCGAGCGCACGTCGATCGGCCCGATATTCGACCTGGATTTCGACCTGCAGCTGAACGCGGCTCTCAAGGCGATCGCAGACGATAAATTCATGTCGCTCATCTCGGAAGCGTTGTCGGTCAAGGACCTGCAGATGGCCCACGCCGAAACGGCCGCCGCCGACAAGACGGCAACAGCGGCTTCCGGCAAGTAAGCGCCGGCCCGAGCATGCGGCAGTTCGTTTTGCCCGACTCGTGGAACGGCGAACCGTCCTGCGAGCTTTCCGGACGCGAGGCCCGGCGGTTGAGCTCGGTACTCAGGCTGGCTCCGGGCGACGGGTTTCCGGCGGTCGGAGCGGACGGACAGCAGTATGCATGCACGATTCTGGCCGCCGGACGCGCGACGGTAACCCTGTCGGTGCTGCCGGCCGGCCGGCCGGATGACAGTTACATGCCCGACGTAAGGTCTTCGCGCGGTGCTGCCGGCTCGGCTGCCGGCTCGGCTGCCGGCTCGGCTGGCAGCGCATCCCCGGCAGACGGGATTTCTCGGGAGTTCCGTCCGATACCACGGCTGACCCTCGCCGTGGCCCTACTCAAGGGTTCCAAGCTAGACGACGTGGCCAGGGCAGCCACGGAAGCAGGCGTCACGACCATACTGCCGCTCGTCACCGCCAGGTCGGTTCCCGCCGGACACGCGGGTGGCAGGCTCGACCGCCTGCGGCGCATCGTCGCCGAGGCCAGGGGACAATCGGGATCTGCCACGCCGACGCGCGTAGCCGACCCCGTCACCATTACCGACCTGGTCACCGGATTCGCGCCTGATGACGGACGGAAGATCGGGCTGTTCTTCCACGAAGCTCCCCTTGCGCAGGCTTCGATCCATCGCTATTGTACCGGCATACTGGACGAAATCATCGCATGCGTAGGTCCCGAAGGGGGCTTCGACGGCCGTGAGGTCAGCACCCTCATGGCAAGCGGGTTCAAGCCCGCATGGCTCGGGCCGACGGTTCTGCGCGCCGAGACGGCCGCCGTATTCG
Source organism: Spirochaetae bacterium HGW-Spirochaetae-7 (assembly GCA_002839245.1). Lineage (GTDB taxonomy): Bacteria > Spirochaetota > Spirochaetia > Treponematales > UBA12059 > SZUA-370. The sequence continues at coordinate 3,333 of PGXR01000044.1, forward strand.
CCGTGGCTTCGCTGCGCATCGTCTGCCTGGAGCGTTCCTCATGGTCAATGACCGAGTCAAGCGAATAAGCGTCCTCAAGGTGCCCGTCGATGTCGTGGCTCCTGATGACCTCGAAGAAGTCATCAAGGCGATGTATACCGACGGGAAAAACCATCAGATAATACTCCTCTCCGCGACTGACCTGATGAGGGCGCGACGCTCCGGCGAATTCAGGACGATGGTCGCCGGAGCCAGCCTGGTCATCCCCATATCCCTGTCGATAGTCAAGGCGGCCCGGTTCCTCAAGCGTCCGATCCCGATCCGCTACGAGCCGTTCGATTTCATCGTGCAGGTATTGTCAATACTGGAGCGGTGGGGGAAATCGGCCTACCTTTTCGGGGGCAGCCCGAAGGGGCTTGCCAAGGCGTCGAAGAACATAAAGGCCACTTTCCCCGGGCTTCATGTCGTCGGAGGCCATTCAGCCAGGTTCCCCAAGAATTTCCACCCGAAGATAGTCGAAGCCATCAGGAAGGCGACGCCGACACTCCTGCTGCTCGGCAAGGGCGTCCCCGGCGCCGAGAGATGGATCCCGCGCAACATGAAACATTTCAACTCCGGGATACAGATGTGGTGCTCCGATGTTTTCGATGTCTTCGCTGAACGCAGGAGCAGGCCGCCGGCTGCGCTGTTCGCACGCGGCCTCGAGTGGCTATACTATATACAGAGAAGGCCGTGGATAGTTTTCAGGTGGTTCACGGCGCTTCGGTTCAAGATCATAAGCCTTTGGTACCGGTTGCGCAGGCTATAACCCGGCTTTCCGCATGGTTCCATTCCGGCATTCCCCCAGGAGGCAAGCATGAAACAAACCAGGATCTACGTCGCGTTCGCGTCGCTCGCAGTCACGGCAGCGTTCGCAATCTCTTGCGTGTCGCAGCCTGCCGCGCCGGTTACCGTCGAGGAATCGGTGGATGCCGACTCGTCGGCTACGACCGATGAAAAGGTACGCAAGGAACGCGTCGAAGAGTACAGGACGCCGGTGGTACTGAAGGAAACCGTCCGCTTCGCCGACGGGCTGGTCGACAGGGTCGTGACATACACCTACGACGACGGGTACAGGCACTTGCTGTCGACGGTCGCCAGGAAACCTTCGTCAGTCGAACCTTTCGAACGCGTTGCCTACGATTACCGCGACGGCATGCTCGTGGAGAAGTCCGTTTTCGGCCCCGATGGTGCGCTGTCTTCGAAGAGCAATTATTCGTACCTCGAGGGCGATCTCACCCGCGAGACCATCCTCGACGGCAAGGGCGTCATCCAGTCTTCTTCTGAATGGGCGTGGGACGGCGGTCGCAAATCTTCCTGGCGGGTCCTTTCCGCCTCCGGCCTCGTACTCGCAAGGACCGATTACTTCTTCGAGGGCGATTTGCTCGCCAGCGCGAAGCTCCTCGACGGCGCCGGAAACCCTAAAGGGACGATAGAATACGTCCATGGCGAAGGCGACATCCTCATGGCGGTCAAGTACCTGGACGCCGCGGGCGCGATCGAGGGTCGCATCGATTACTCGATCAAGGGTGGCCTCGTCACGCAGGAGAGCGTGTACCGAGCGGACGGCCATCTTGAACGGCGCCTGTCCTACGAATACGGCCCCGGAGGCGAACTGGTGAAAAAGACCCTGGCCGATTCCTCGGGCCAGGCACGCGAGACCGTCGTCTACGAAAGCACGTACCGCACAGATACGCGCACCATTGTCTACTACGAATAGGCTGCATTGCCCAAGGGGTGTTGCCCAGCCGGAAGGAATCATATGCGTAAATACAGGACCATCGCACTAGCCGCGGCACTGATATTCATGGCATCGTCTGCGTTCGCCGGCGATGCCGTCAGGATTTACGGCCGCATACTGGCGGAAGCCACGACGGTACAGCAAAAATACGCCATAGCGACGAGCATCGCCGCGCTCAACGATCCGGACGCGGCCCAGTACGTCGCCGACGCGCTTGACTGGGCACTCGCGACCCGCAGCTCGATAAAAACCGGCCCGGAAAGGGAGATATACGAGCGGCTTTCAAGGACGCTGCTGAAGTCCCTCGGCGACTGGCGCTACACGAACGCGGCAACGTCGGCGATGAGGGCCATCGAGGATTCGCCCGATCCGCTGACAAAGGCTGAAGCGCTGACCGCGCTTGGCTCGATGCGCGCGGTGGAATACGCAGAACGAATCTCGCTCATGCTCCGCGACCTGAACAACGAGCCCTCTGCCGATCGCGACGCCGGCGAAAAGATTGCCTTCGGATGCGTTCTCGCCCTCGAGCGGATGCGTTCGCCCGTGGGATTCTCGCCGCTCTTCTTCGCCAGCGAAGGCTGGTATTCCAGGCGCGTGCGGGACCAGGCTGAACGGAGTCTTCCCCTGATACTCGAAGACCCGAGCGATGCGGTCATGGCAATCCTGTCGGTGGAGACGCCACCGAGGATGATCAGGGCCCTGGCGCTCGAACTGCGTTCGGCGGCGCCCGCTGCCGGCAAGGGGAGGGTCGCGTCCATGGCCCTTTTGCGCGGAATAGCCTCATCGCCGCGGAACAGGACCGAGGAGAACCAGTTATCCGAGCTGCGCGTGATGGCCATGAACGCGCTCGCCGCGATGGGGCCAGGCGACGGCTCGCTCGCATCGAACCTTACCGAGGCCTACCGCATCGGCCCGACCGACGAGCGCCTGGTCGCGCTCAAGGCGATGGGCGCCGACCGGACCGCCGCCTCCGCGCGGGCCCTCCGCGACATCATCCTCGACCTCAACTCGGCCCAGCTCGCAGGAGTCGTCGACGAGACAAGGAATTCGCTTATGCGCGCCGCCCTGCAGAATGCTGCGATCAACGCCAACAAGGAACTGGCCCCGGCCATCCAGACCGTGCTCATCAACTCGGGATGGTCCGGCGGCGTGCTCGCGCTGGCTAGCGCGGCGCAAAAGGCCCTGCAGTGAGCACCCTGGGGACCCGCCGCCAAGTCCTGGCGGCCTCGCTTGCATCGGGGCACGTCGCGATGGCGATGTTCGAGGACACGGAAGGACGGCGCGACCCTTCGATACGGTATTTTACGGGACACCCGGGCGACGCGCTGCTGTTCATCGCCGCAGACGGCCGCTCCCTCCTCGTCCCGTGGGACGTAAACATGGCCACCGTGATGGCCGACATCGAAGACAAAGTTGCGTACACAGACTTCAAGCGCAGCCCGTTCGCCGCCATGACCGGCGCCCTCGAACGCCTTGGCATAGAGGCCGGCTCGGTCATCGACCTGCCTTCGGTCACTCCCTACCCCATGTATGTCGATTACGTCGAGGCCTGTCCTGACTACGATTTCCGCTGTACCGAGGACGGCTCGACAAAGTTCGCCTCGTCGATGCGCGCCGTCAAGGACGCGGATGAACTGGCCGTCTACCGCGTCGTCTCCGCCATCACAGACAAGGCCATGGACGAAATAGAAGCTGGATTGCGCTCCGGTCGCCTGGCCACCGAAACAGACGTGGCGCTTTTCATAGAACGATTCCTGCGCGAGCATGGCTGCGAGGCAGCGGGCTTCGATACGCTCGCCGCCGGCCCTTCCAGGAGCTTCGGCATACACGCGTTTCCCGCCTGCACCGCCGCGGCCTTCGCGACCGATGGCATGTCCATCCTCGATTTCGGCCTGAGCTACAAGGGCTACACCTCCGACGTCACGATGACGTTCGTCCGTGGGCCCGTGGCGGGCAAGCGTGCCGAGATGATAGGACTGGTCAGACAGGCACACCGGGAAGCCATCGCCGCATGCCGTCCTGGCGCAAGAAGCCGTGACGTGGCAGCCATCGCCGACGCCATCTTTGCCGCGAAGGGCTACACGATGCCGCACGCCCTCGGCCACGGCGTGGGCCTCGAGGCTCACGAGGCTCCGGCGGTACGCAACAGGGAAGACAACGACTGGGTGCTCGCCCCGGGCCACGTCATAACGATTGAACCGGGACTCTACGATCCTTTGGCTGGCGGCGTCCGCCTCGAGGACGACGTGCTCATCACCGAATCCGGCGCGGAAGTGCTGACTCACGCGAGGATAGTCGAGCTGGACTGATTCCTGTCAGGACTACAGCCGCGCCTCAGGACTACAGCCGCGCCGCGGTCCAGGCCAGCAGCCTGCCCGCGGCGAGCGGCGTGACGCCGTCCAGTTCTGAAGGCACGGTCCATGGCGAGCGCGACAGGCCGAGCTTCCCCGTGTTGTACGGCAAGCCATAGAAACGGGCGCCGTTCTCCGAGACGAACGCCTCGAGCCGGTCCAGCCGCCCGGCGGCCTCGAATACCGCGGCGAGCAGGCTCATGGCGACGGGGGACGAGTAACAGCCCGCTGAGCCGGCTGCCTTGGCCGCGGGCGGATGCGGGGCGCTGTCGCTGCCGAAAAAGAAGCGGGGCGAGCCCGCGGTCGCGGCCTGGACCAGCGCTTCGCGGTCCCTGGCGCCTTTCAGCACCGGCCTGCAGAAGTACGACGGGTCCAGCCTGTCGCCCATCATGTCGTCGATGGTGAACGCCAGGTGATGGGCGCTGATAGTCGCGGAAACCCGCTCGGGCCAGAGCTTGACCGCGTCCACCGCGGCCGCCGTGGACAGGTGCTCGACGACTATCCTGAGTCCCCGATGATGCGCGACCATCCTGTCGACAACCGGCAGGAATGCCGCCTCGCGCTCGAGCGCCGGCGACCGGGGATCCTCGGCATGCACCGACAGCACCAGGCCAGCAGCCTCCATCGCGTCCAGCTCATCGGAGACACTGCCGGGGTCGGCGATGCCGTCGGAGGAGTTCGTCGTCGCGCCGGCCGGATAGTACTTGCCCGCCTTGGCTCCGGCGGCCGCGCAGGCGAACACCGCGTCCCGGCCCATGCCGGGAAGCAGCTTGAAGCACATAACGGGCTCGGCGTCGAAACCGGCTGCGGCCACGGCGGCCGTCACGGCCAGACGGTAGTCTGCCAGCGACCCCGCGGTGGAAAGCGGAGGAACGACGTTGGGCATCGCGAGGAAGCGGCCAAAATGCGCTGCCGTCCTTGCGACGTAGGCCGCCATGGCCTGTCCCTGGCGCAGGTGGACGTGGAAATCGTCGGGAAGGCGAATCTCGAGGTCAGCCACCGAAGGCGAACTCCACAATGGAAACATCGTCGTCGAAAAGAGCCTTGGAAGACAGGCCGCGCACCGAGTCAACGATGCGTTTGATCGGCGAGAGGCAGGCGGGCGAGAGCAGGCACTCACGGTGATGGGCCTCGAGGAGGGTCATGAAATCTTCCCAGGCGAGCATGGTCCCGGCCGTGGTCCTGACCTCGAAAAGCCCGTCGCTGAAAAGGTACAGGTTGGAATCAGGATCGACCTGCTGGTCGAATTCGCCGAAGGCCGCCGCCTCGTCGACGCCAATCACCGGCCCGTCACCCGCAAGCTCGACGACGGCGCCGTCGGGGCCGACGAGGACTGCGGGCGGGCTGCCCGCGCCGGCATAGCGGAGCTTCCTCGTGGACGAGTCGTAGACCCCGTACCAGATAGTGAAGAACATGTTGTTCTGGTCCTCGATGCGGAACGACCGGTTGAGCTTCGAGAGCACCGAAGACGGCGACGAATAGTCGACCCCGCCGAGCGACAGGCCGCGAAGCATGTTCATGATGGTAACGGAAAGCAGTGCGGCCTGTATGCCGTGCCCGCTCACGTCGAGGAGGTACAGGGCAAGGCGGTTCGCGTCTATGGCATGATAGAAGAAGCAGTCTCCCCCGAGGCTCAGGGATGGTATGAACTCCCAATCGGCAGCCACGCCTCGCCAGCGAAGCCTCTTGGGAAGGAGGCTCCTGACATATTCGGCGGCGTCGCGCAGCTCGCCAGCCAGGCGTTCCTGGGTATCTATCAGGCGACGGAGCGCTTCGTCATTCTCGCGTTTGTACGCTTTCTTCTCGAGGAGGCTGTCGATGCGGGCCTTGAGTATCAGGGGATTGAAGTCCCGCGGCATGTAATCCTCGGCGCCAAGCTCGAGGCAACGGGCCATCGAAGCGGGATCGTCGAGCGCGGAAACGACGATGGTCGACATTTCACGGAGCCGCGGGTCGTCATGGATGGCCTCGAGGAACTGGTAGCCGTTCATGCCCGGCATCATCACGTCGAGGACGACGATGTCGAACGGCGCCTCGGACAGTATCGAGAAGGCCTCGGTCCCGTTGGCCGCCTGGCAGACCACGTGTCCCTGCCGCTCGAGGTGCCTCGAGAGGATTTCCCTGTTGAAGGCGTCGTCGTCCACGACGAGGATGCGGCCGGAAACGCGACGGGCCTCCGGCTGGCTTGCCGCGCGGCTCAAGCTGGCCGAATCGGCCTTGATGGCCGAGAAGGCGTCTGCGCTTTCGAACAGGTCGGAAAGGGCATTTACGGCTTCATGAACCTTGTGGATATCCTCGAGAGCCTTGGTTCCGGCAGGCGAGAAGCGTTTGGTGGACTGGACGAGCGAGACAAGGTCATAGATGCGCTCGTATACCTGCAGTCGCAGCACGTCGGACGGCTCCGAGCCGTCGAGGATGGAAGCAAGGTACGCCAGCACCGGCTGCCTGAGCGCTATCGCCGCAGCGCCGATCGCCTTGAAGCTCTCGTCGAGCTCAGGCGCTGTCAGCGGGCTCGAATCGCCGGCCAGCAACTCCCCGAACCCGACGACATGATTGAGTATCGTCCTCGCCTCGTGGCGGAACCTCGACCGCACGTCGTCGTCTTTCCCGTTCATGACGCCGTCAACTTAGGTCTTCTCCGCGTGTTCTTCGGCATATTTCCTGAATTCTTCTTCGGACATGGTATCCGCATAGAGCGGATACAGAGCCTCGACGAGCTCGTCCAGGGACGGAAATTTCGCGCCGTCAAGCTTGTAGGTCATTTCCGCCACTCCCCCGACCCCGACCTGCGGGAATCGTTCCAGCATCCTAGCCTAAGGTAACGCTTTTGGCAACAAACCGCGTAAACGTGTGGCACGCTTCCTTGATGCTGAACTCGCGCTTGCGTATACTCCGTCGATGGATCGAAACGCTACAATACGACAGGCGGCGACCGTCAGCCTCGTCGGAAACGCCATGCTTGCGGTCGCCAAGATAGTGGTGGGTTTCCTCGCAGGATCCCTGGCGGTCGTGGGAGACGGCATCGACTCGTCCACCGACGTCGTGATATCGATAGTCGCCCTGGCCGCGTCTAACATCATCTCCAAGCCGTCGGACAAGGAACATCCCTACGGGCACGCCAGGGCGGAAACCACGGCGACGACGATCCTGGCCTTCTTCATATTCTTCGCGGGGGCGCAGCTCTTCCTCTCGACTATCCATACGTTGCGTGAAGGCGCCGCCAGGGAAATCCCCGGCGCGTTCGCCATTTGGGTGACCCTGGGCTCCATCATCGGGAAGCTCTTGCTCGCATGGTCGCAGGAAAGCGCCGGAAAGAAAACCGGTTCGACCATGCTCCAGGCCAACGCGAAGAACATGCGCAACGATGTGGTTATTTCAGTCAGCGTGCTGGTCGGCCTGGCCTTGGCGCATATCCTGCGCGCCCCGATAGCGGATTCGATAGTGGCGCTGTTCGTCGGCGCATGGGTTATGAAATCCGCGGTCGGTATTTTCAGCGAGGCGAACGACGAGATCATGGACGGCAAGGCCGATCCGGCCCTGTACCGGGCTATTTTCGACGCTGTCCGGACTGTACCCGGCGCAGGCAATCCCCATCGGGCGCGCGTTCGAAAACTGGCGTCTCTGTACGACATCGACCTCGACATCGAGATTGACGGGCGCATTACCGTCCAGGAAGCACATGAAATCGCCCAGGCGGTCGAAGGCGCGATCAAGCAACGCATTTTCGGCGTCTACGATATCGTGGTTCACGTGGAGCCCGCAGGCGGAGGCGAGCACGAAGAACAGTATGGCCTCAACGAGAAGCGCCTCGACGAGTAAGCGGTCGTCATCATGGACATAAGCAACCCGGTCAGCTTCGACATTCCGACGCTTTCCTCAAGCTTTTCGGGTACTTCCTGTTGCCGTCGGCGAAGACCGGGCAGGAACTCAGGTCCCGCGAGGCTGGCATGAAACGGCTCGACGATGATCGGGATGATGCTGCCGCTACCAGGGACGCGCTGATCGCCGTCATCGGGCACGACCTGCGGGCGCCGGTCTGGAGCGCCGCCCGCTATGTCCGCGGCCACCTCGTCGAGTTCGACGGTGACCTGAACTCCAAGCGCAAAAATATTGAAACCCTCGCCGAAGGCCTCGAAAGAATCTCGGGACAGCTCGATTCGCTGCTGGAATGGGCACTCTGCGCCTCCGGGCGGACGAAACTGGACTCAGTCCCCATCTCGGTCGGGGAGCTTTTCATGAAAGCGGCATCGGACGTCACGTCGGCCGCCGCCGCCAAGAGCGTGTCTGTCGAAGTTCCGGCGGGCGATGGAGTCATAGCCGGTGACAGGCGTGCCTTGGCGACAGTCCTCAGGAACCTCCTTGAGAACGCGGTCAAGTATTCGAATGGAGGATCGACAGTACGAACGGCCATCGAACTCGGCCACGGGCCTCAAGGCGATCGGTGCCTCCTGGTCGTAGAAGACGATGGGGTAGGCATGAAGCAGGAGCAGTTGGCCAGGCTGTTCATCCCGGGGAAGACCCTGTTGACGCTCGGTACGGCAAGAGAGCAGGGCAACGGTTTCGGCCTCGCCATCAGCAAGCTGTTCGTCGAGCGCATGGGGGGAACAATGCGCGTGGAGAGCGACGTTGGCCAGGGAACGCGTTTCGTGCTCGATTTTCCCATCCCCAGCCCCGATAATGAGAAAGATTTTCACAAGCATGGATTCGTCTCCAACCAGCTCCTAAAACTCCGCCATCGTTAGTTCATCATAATTGCTTGATATATAGATAATTAAAATTATTTTATCAAATATATGACAAACAGCAATGCTTGGCATGATCCATGCTAGATAGTAGGTGCCGACAATAACAGCGGCCGTCGCCAGTCGTGGCGGCGATACAGTGTATCCACAGGAGTCAATCATGAAGCGAATCGTAATCGTATGCATCGTCGCGCTAGCCGCGATAGGAGCCGTATCGGCACAGGGTTTCGGAGGCGGTCCCGGCTCGATGGGCCAGCGCCCGCAGATTTCCCAGGCGCAGGCCCCACAGGTCGTATCGACAATTGAAGGCAAGCTGGCGCTGGTTCAGGGTCACCCGGGCATCGTCGTCAAGGACAAGACGTATTTCGTGCAGATTCCGATGAATCTTTATGGCTTCATCGATGGCCTCAAGGAAGGCGCTTCGGTTAAGCTCGAAGGCTACGAAGCAGCCATCCCCTTCGCACCCAACAGCTATTTCTTCCGCGTCACGACCCTGACCCTCGGCTCAAAGAGCTATGACCTGTCGCAATTCGCCGGATTCGGCATGCGGGGCGGCTTCGGAGACCATGACGGCATGATGGGCGGCCGCGGCAACGGCTCTGGATACGGCCGAGGTCGCTGGTAAGCTACGTTCGCGGCGCTGAACAGGGCGACGACGGATATCGAGACGCCCCGGATGCCGACTGGCGTCCGGGACGTATTTTTTTTACATCAATCCCGCGACGTCCGCACGCCGGCCGGAGCCGCAGGACAGCTTCGCCTTGACCAAAAGACGCGACGCGGGTATCCTGTATCTACCCCTCCCATCAAAGGCGCAAGCGATGAGTTATTCTGACCCGACACAGCTAGGTCTCTTGGCCTGCCCAGGAGGCGAGCGTTTCGCGGAACAAGTAGTCCGTCGCCTCGCCACGATCTACCGTCATCGTTTCGAGCGCAAGGTACAGGTGATGTCGGATCGCTACCATATTTCAAAGGAACTGGTAACCCGCAAGATCAATTTCGCCAATGATATCCATTCGTCGCTGCTGACGATTCCCGGGAACGTCAGCGAGTACCGGGCGCCCAGGTTCAAGGTCAACGCGCACTTTACCTGGTTCCCCAATGGCGAAGTGAAAGCCGAGATACTCGACTCGGTGCGCGGCAAGGACCTGTACATATTCCAGGACGTGGAAAACCGCCAGCCGTGCAAGTTCAACGACGGGCGGGACGAGCGCATCCTGTCGGTCAACGACCACATCTTCAACCTGCTCGTCACGGTCGACGCCGCGATACAGGCCGGCGCGGAGCGGATTACGCTAGTGATGCCCGCGTATCCGTATTCCAGGCAACACAAGAAAAAAGGCCGCGAAGGGTTGACGGCCGCCAGGCTAGGGCAAATTTTTGAAAACTACGGCATCTCCCGCATCATCACCCTCGACATACACTCCCGCGAAATTGAGAATTGCTTCAACAAGCTGCGGCTCGAGAACTTGCACGCATCCTACCAGGTCATCGAGAAGCTGGCCGGCATCATAGACGTCGGGGACGAAAACCTGGTCGTGCTGTCGCCGGATACGGGAGCGGTCGACCGCAACAAATTCTACGCGAGCACACTGCAGAAACCGCTGGCCCTGCTGTACAAGGAACGCGACTACTCCAAGGTGACCAAAGACGCCAACGACTCGAACATCACCGAGATGAAGCTGCTCGGCGACATTCACGGCAAGATGGTCTTCATGGCCGACGACATGCTCGGTACCGGAGGCACGCTCCTCAAGGCAATGCGCTACCTCAAGGACCAGGGTGCGACCAAGGTGATATGCGCCGTATCGTTGCCCCTGTTTTCCGCGACCGCCATCGATGATTTCGACAAGTCTTACCGCGAAGGCCTGTTCTACAGGATCATCGGCACCAACGCGGTGCACCACAACGAGCTGCTCAAGAAGGAATGGTACATCGAAGCCGACGTGACGACGCTTTTCGCGCAGATCATATCCCTCCTGCACCATAACCGCAGCCTTTCGCCGATGCTCGACAACCGCGTGATCATCGCCAAGAAAATCAAGAAGACGATGACCGCGCAGGCTACCCACGCACACCAGCCGTCCCTCCCGCTCTGAGCATGACCATCTATCGCATACCTGAGCGCATAGGCGCCTTTCTCTTCGATATCGACGGCACGATGTATACGAACGCCGCTTACGGACGATTCCAGTCTGAAATCCTGATCGCCGAACTGGCTCGTATCCTCGGCGTACCGTTCGAATCGGCGGCCGCGGAGGTCAAGCGTGTCCAGGCCGAGTACGCAGCCGCGCACGGCGGCGCGTCGACCAGCCTCGGCAACTCCATGGCGACACTGGGAATCGATATGGCCGCCAGCGTGGAATTGCGAAGCCGGCTGATCGATCCGTCCCTCTTCCTTGCAGCCGACCCCGAGCTGCGTCGCGCGCTTGCCGCCCTCCGCGCCGGCCCGCCGGGCGGCGGGAATTCGACCTCGCTGCTCGCTGTCACCAACAATCCCCGATCGGTAGGTGAAGCTACCCTGGCTGCGCTCGGCGTCCTCGACCTGTTCCTGCGCGTCATCGGCCTCGACGATACCATGCTGTCCAAGCCGGCCCGGGAACCGTACCTGCTGGCGGCTTCCATCGCAAAGCGCGATACGGCCGCGTGCGTCTCCGTGGGCGACCGCTACGACGTCGACCTGGCCGTGCCGCTGGAACTAGGCATGGGAGCCGTCCTCGTAAGCGGCGCGGAAGACGTATACGCGCTCCCCGCCGCACTCGCCTCCTTGTACCGATCCCCCAAAAAATAGACATTCATGAATTCCAGCCGCAACGCAGAATACCTCTTGCATCTCGTGAAACACCTGAATTCAAGCGGCGAGCGCGTAGCGCGAGACCGCTTGATTCAGGCAGGAGAACAGGACCCGAAAGCGTCCGTATGCCCGAATTCAAGCGGCAAGCGCATAGCGCGAGTCCGCTTGAATTCGGGTCGGCAAATGCGGCCCGAAGCGTCCGTATGCCCGAATTCAAGCGGCAAGCGCATAGCGCGAGTC
>PGXR01000044.1:15305-19941 GCA_002839245.1 Spirochaetae bacterium HGW-Spirochaetae-7
GGGTCCGTATGCCCGAAGTTAAGCGGCGAGCGCATAGCGCGAGACCGCTTGAATTCGGGTCGGCAAATGCGGCCCGAAGGGTCCGCATTTGCCCTATTTGAGCTCGCGGAGCGCGTGCGCCACGCCGTAGGCATGGTCGCCAATCTTCTCGATATGCCTGACCACGTCCATGAACAGGAGTTCCGTCTTGACGTTGGCGCCGGTCTGCAGGCGCTTCCTCGATTTTTTCCTCAAGGCGCTGCGGAAGCCGTCTATCCTGTCCTCGAGCTCCTTGGCCACGGCCAGCTGCTCCTCGCTGATGTTCCTGTTGATGTTGTCCTGGACGAAACGGAGGAAATCCTCGACGAGCAGCGTGTAGGGAACGAGGCTGTCGACCTCGGCCTTGTCGAGCTCGAGTTTCCGCGTCATGGCCTTGTCCAGGAGCAACATGAGGCTGTAGCAGTCGTCGGTAACGTCCTCGAGGTCGACGACCATACGCAGCATGATGCCAATCTCGCGCTGGCTGTCGGCGCTCGGGTCGTGGCCCGCGCAGTCGAGCAGAAACCGCGACAACTCGTCGCGCATCTGGTCGGCGTAGTCTTCCATCGACCTGAAGGACACGACATCATCCGACAGGTCCTTCGACCCGAGCCTGAGAACCTCCCTCCAGCGGTCGAACATGGTGTTGCACAGCCCGGCCATGTCGGAGATTTCCTTCCGCGCTCGCATCAGGTTGAGCTCGGGGCTGTTCATCAGGGGCGCGGCGATGTATTCGAGCTTGTGCGGCAGGGCATCTTCGCCCGGCTTCGGCCTGATGAAGCGCGACACGAACCCCGCGAAGGCGCCGGCGAACGGAGCGAACAGCAGCGCGTTTACCAGGTTGAAGACCGTATGCATCATCGCGATGTGCTGGGCTATCGTCGAAGTTCCCGCGAGCAGGTTGACCAGCGACAGGAAGGGCTTGAACAGGATCACGGCCCATACGGTTCCGAGGATGTTGAAGAGTATGTGTATCCAGGCCGCCCGCCTGGCGTTGGTCCTGGCGCCGATGGACGCGAGGAACGCGTCGACGGTCGTGCCGATGTTGCAGCCGAGCACGAGTCCGGCGGCCATGTCGAATCCGATGACCCCTTCCACCGCAAGCGTGATGACAATGGCGGTCGAAGCGCTCGACGAATGCACGAGGATAGTCAGCACGGTACCGGTCGCCACGGCTATCAATATGGAGAGGACTCCGAGGTCCGAGACATTCGCCAGGAAGCGGACGACATCCGCGGATGGCCTGGGGATGGCTTGGGCCAGGAAGTCCAGGCCCAGGAACAGGAGCCCGAAACCTATCGCGGTCTCGCCGTAATCGCGCAGGCGGGATTTCTGCCCGGAGCTCATCATCATGATGAATCCGAGCCCGATCAGCGGCAGCGCCAGCGCAGATATCTGGAATTTGAAACCGATGAGCGACACTATCCACGCGGTGACCGTCGTGCCGATGTTGGCGCCGAAAATCACGCCCGAGGCCTGGACGACCGTCAGGAGGCCAGCGTTCACGAAGGACACGACCATGACGGTGGTGGCCGAGGATGACTGGATGATCGCGGTGAGGCCCAGGCCCGTCAGCATGGCCTTGAACGTGCTCCCGGTCATCAGGTTGAGCGTGCGCTTCAGTCCGTCCCCGGCGGCGCGCTGTATCCCGTCCGACAGTACCTTCATGCCGTACAGGAACAGCCCAAGCGATCCGATCAGTTCTATCAGTACCAGCGCGGTTTTCATCGCAATCCTTATATCGTAGAAGCGCGGAAGATGGATAGGCCGGACGGAAGCCTGTCCGTTCTACACCTGAACGCGGTATATTCCAGTCATGATTTTCGATCGTCCTTCGACATTCGCCACGACGGTCCTCGCTGCCGCTTTGGCCGCGGCTCGGGTCGCTGCGGCTCCTTCGGTTCCCGTCCCGCTTTCAGCCTGTATCGAACCGTCCGTCGCGACCCGGCTCCTTGCAGGCGAGTCGATGCGGGCGTCATCCGCAGGCAGGTCGGCCGCGCCTTCGCTCGCGCCCAGGCACGGCGCAGCTGCCGGCACGGGCGCTGCCCTTCAGGCTGAAGCCCCGGACGTGATCGTCGAGGCCCTGTTCCTCTGGAAAAAGCCGCGCCCGGTGGATCCCGTAGCTGGTGCTCTTGCGGTATACAACGTCCTCAGGGCTATAGGCAGCCTGCAGGGCCTGGAATACTGGTCCGCGAGCAGGGGCGCCATGCGGCTGCTGTACGAATACTCGAGCCTGGTCGCCGGGCCGGACGACCGGACACCCGTACGCGACACGCACCTTCCGTCGTTGCCGGCCGATGCCGAAACCCTGTTCGCGAGGCAGAAGGACCTGTCGTTCGGCGACAACATCTACCGGGTGTCGCTGTCTACCGGGCCGGGCTACACCGCCTGGAACTCGACCAACCTGACCGGCATGCGCTACGGCATAGTACCAGTGGCCTCGCCCGGGGTGGTCAACGTCCGCCTCCTCGTCATCGATACCGACGAGGGACTGATTTTCTACACCGTATCGAGCGCCAAGGCCGCAGTGCTGCCCGGCGTCAGGGCAAAGCTGGAATCGTCTTTCGGCAACCGCGCCGAGGCCGTGTACACGTGGTTCTCCCGGGAACTCGCGAAGGCCTGGCCGGCACGCTGACCGCCGCCGGCACTGGAACGGCGGATAGAGCTTCTATGACAGCGGTTCGACGTCAGAAGCCTCATCCAGCGCGAGGCTCGTCGCGACCTGGTCCGCCTGAACGGCTTCCTTCGGCGGCGGCGCGGATCCCGGATCGGCCGGCTTGATGAACGCGAAATTCTTCATGATTCGCACGAAGGTGTCCGTCTTGCGGCGGCTTTCACCGAGAGTCGCGAGGATCTCCTTGTTCCGTACACCTCCAAGGCTCCTGATGTTGGTGACCAGTTCGGGGCTTGGCTTCTTGCAGTCAGCCAGAAGCTCGCCGAGAGTCTCGGAAAGCATCTGGAACAGGCCTGTCTCATCCTCGCATATCTCGCGCGCCTTGTAGTTGATCTCGTCGACTATCTTGGTCAGAAACGGCATGATGTCCTTGCCGTGCCGCATCTCCTCGACGTAGCGTCTGACCGCGGCTACTCTCACCCGCGCGTTGCCCTTGAGCCCCTCCTCGAACGAATCGATGCGGCCACCGGTCCTGTCGCACTGGTAAAGTATGTTCGCGAGGCTGTTCTGGAAATTCTTGCTGTCGAAATAGCCTTCAACCAGGATCTTCTTGACTGTTTCCTTTATCTGCGTTTCAAAAACGCCCTTGACGAAGGTCTTGAGTATTCCCATCGGCTTGACGTGGGTGAAACCATTGGGACTCTCGCGCCTGAGGTACGAATCGTTGTCCTCGTTGTATCCATCGAGCGCGAGCACCTCGGTGGCGCCGAACAATTCCTGGATGTCCATCGAGACGGCATTCTCGTGCCGTTCCCGCAGCAGACGCTCGCGGTCGCGCTCGTACTGCGTGACCAGGCGCTTGCGGTACTCTTCGATATAGTCTACGCGTTCGCGCCGCAGGTCAGGTTCGTGGATGGGGTCGCGCTTGGTCAGGCGGATCAGCGCAAGCAGGTTGTCGCTCGATAGTCTGTAGAGGAGGATCTTGTTGAGAGTCGAAAAGAGCTTGGTGATCTTTCCCGCCTGGCTGGCAGCGGTGGCTGGCGCGTGGCGCTCGAAGACGCGCATCGTCTTGGCCAGCAGCGGATCCGAGAACGAGAATCCGACGAGGAGGTAGTACGCGTCGATAAGCTCGGGAAGGACCTGCTCGCCGTCGCAAGCCCGGAAATCCGGCCTGTATTGTGAATCGTCGATGCTGGCTCCAGGGTCGAAGAAGCCGAGCATCCGCTCCCAGTCATGCCTGCATACGTCGATGAAGCGGCTGACTTCGTGGAGGTCGATGTTCAGCGTTCCGTTCGAGAGATATTCGACACTCTTGAGGAAGCGAAGGAAGTCGCGGCCGATGGCTTCCTGCTCTTCGTCCTCCTTGACCGCATTCTCGATCCTTGCCTTCATGCCGTCATAGACGAAGCTTTCCTTCCTGACTCGTTCATCGGCCGGCAGCTCCAGGTCGATGAGATAGTCGAAGTAGCGGCGTGAGACGCGAAGGTCGGGATGCGCTAGCGTCCTGTCGGCCAGGTCCATAAGCGGCCTGAGCGCCTGGCAGAAGAGGTACAGGTCCTGCGCGAAGCCCGGCATGACGAGGTTGTTCTTGAAGCGGTAATACGGCGGCTTGACGTGCGCGACGATGGAATAAATGCGCTTGAGTTCGCCTTTTGCGCCACTGTCGAAACCGAGGAGTCCGCGAAAAAAGCCGATGATGGCTTGTAGGATGCCCATGGGCGTTTATTCTATGTCAGGATGGCCGCAGGAGCAAGCTCCGAAAAGAGCTATGCCCTTCCCGCTTCCATGAAAAGGTAATCGTCGCCTCGCCCCGGTTCGCCGCAGGAGAACCGCTCGGGAGAATTCCCCGACATAAGCGAGCGGTGCGCATAGACCGGCGCGCCAGACGCGACGGCCAGCGCGAGCGCGTCCGAGGGCCGGACGTCGCGGGTCCAGGTCCGCAAACCCTTGCCGTACTCCATCCTTGCCAGGAATCCGTCCTCTTCGGCTCCGTAGAGTCCGTAC
>PGXR01000045.1 GCA_002839245.1 Spirochaetae bacterium HGW-Spirochaetae-7
TAACGATCGTATCCATGGTTGCGTTTCTCCGTCTTTACAGGGAACCCAGGCGTACCGGGCTGCCGAGCTTTCCCAATATTTCATCGATGCCCTTGACGACGGCGTCAGGAACATTGATCCCATGCTCTTCGCTTTCCATCGCCTTCTTGGACTCAAATTCTCCAGGGAGAAGGATTTCATCGAAGCCCGGCTGCTTTCGAAGTACCTTGATCTGTCCGGTATATTCCTCAATCAATCGGCCAAAGTTTTCCTTGCCCACGAAGCGCCTGATGTCGATGCAGATGAACGCTGCGCCGACTCCAGTCTTGCCTTCAAGCTCGTGAAAACTCTTGAGCCCGCGTCCATAACCCGAACCTGAGAGCATTCCCGAAAGAATGTCTATCATCATCGCGAGCCCAGAGCCCTTCGGCCCCGCCAGCGGCAAAAGGCAACCCTTCATGGCCTTCTTTGGGTCGGTCGTCGGCTCGCCGGTTTCGTCCAGGGCCCATCCAAGCGGAATAGTCTGTCCGCTCAGGGAAGCCAGCCGGATCTTGCCGCGGGCGACTATGCTCGATGACATGTCGAGGACGAGCGGCTCCCGGGCCCCGCACGGTATGGCGATGGACAGCGGATTCGTGCCGAAGTACGGCTCGGCTGCGCCGAACGGGGCGACCGATGGATTCCCGTTCGTGGTGATGATGGCTATCACCCCTCGACGCGCAGCCGTGACCGAGAGGCAACCCAGGGCGCCGATATTGTTGGTATTGCGGAGCGTCACCATGCCGATCCCGAATTCGAGGGCCTTGTCCATCGCTCGTTCCAGGGCATGGCTGGCCGCTACCTGACCGAGTCCGTCATTCCCGTCGAGCATCGCGGTCGCCGCGTCATCCGATACGGTCGTGACATTGGTGGGAACGGTGAGCATCTTCGCCTCGATCCGCTGGGCAACCAGGCGCAGGAGATTGATGCCATGCGTGCTGACTCCGCGCATGTCCGCCTGGACGAGGGCCGTCGCCGCGATCCTGGCGTTCTCGCTGCTTTCCCCGAGCAGGACCAGTATTTCCGAAGCGGCTCCCAGCAAGGTATTCTCGGCAAATCTCATGTCGGCCTCACTCTTCCACGAGACCCAGTGATTCGAAGACCTTGTCCAGACTGTTGAGT
This sequence comes from Spirochaetae bacterium HGW-Spirochaetae-7, assembly GCA_002839245.1. Classification (GTDB taxonomy): domain Bacteria; phylum Spirochaetota; class Spirochaetia; order Treponematales; family UBA12059; genus SZUA-370. The sequence goes on from PGXR01000045.1 coordinate 1,141, forward strand.
TCGACGCTTGAAACGCCGCTTTCCAGCTGGGCGGCCTTGTCGGCCTCGAACTGCACCCGCTTCAGCGACTTCTCCAGCACCTCGGCGCAATCGGCCGCCCTGACGACGACCATGCCATCCTCGTCGCCCATTATCAGGTCGCCGGGGAAGATGGTGGCCTCACCGAAGTTGATCGGGTAGTTGATTATGCCGAGGGTCGTCTTGACCGTCCCCCTGATCGCAAACCCGCGGCAGAACATCGGAAAGCCCATCCTGGCGATTTCCGCGGAATCGCGTACGCAGCCGTCTATGGCAAGTCCGACCAGGCCGCGAGCCTGTGCCGCGGTTGCCATCATGCCGCCCCAATACCCGAATTCGTACGCGCCGCCCACGCTGGCAACGAGCACCGAACCGGCGGGCGCTCTCTGCAGCGCCTTGTGGAGCATAAGGTTGTCGCCAGGTGCGCATTGCACCGTATATGCGGGCCCGCAAATCCTGTCACCCTTGGCAGCCGGCTTGATACCGCTGTCTATGTACCCTTTTCGGCCGGAGGCTTCGTATACAGTCGCGACATCGAGAGCCCTGTATGCTTCGAGAATTGCCTTGTCTATCGCCTTGGGTGCTTTCAGTACGTGTGTCATGGTTACTTCCTGTTCCCTACCATTAGCTGGTCGATGCTTACGAGCGATCGCCGGAGGTGGTTGCGTACGGCCATCTCCGCTTCATCTGGCTTTCCTTTAATGATCGCCTTTAGAATTTCCTTGTGTTCTTCGCATGTCTCGTGCAGGCGTTTCGACTCAAAACGTGAAATGAAATAGATCCGTATCCGGACGATGTGATCGAGAATCGAACTGTAATATTCCGAAAGGAAACTGTTGCCCGCAGCGCTCACTATCCGTTCATGTATCTGATATCCGGAAAGCAGGGATTTTCTTACTCCCTGGTCATCTACCACCTTGAAAGAATCATGGTTGGCAAGTATCTCCTCGAATTCGGTCTTGTCTTTCATGGTCGCCGCCAGGCGGGCGGCAGCGCATTCGAATATTTCCCTGATCTCGAATACCTCTCGTATATGGTCAAGACTGATATTGGATACGAAGCAGCCCTTGTTGGGCACGATTACCACATGACGGTCACGCTCCAGATGCTGCAGCGCCTCCCTGACGGGCGTCTTGCTGACCTTCAACTCATCGCATAGCACCTGTTCATTCAGGTACTCCTGAGGCTTGAGTTCGTTCTGGACAATGCGTTCCTTTAGTATCTTGTAGACTTGGAGTTTCTTGCTTATTTCTTCCCTGATCCCGATAGCTCCATTCATGATGCTACCTTTCTTTCGAATGGATACCCGGACTTCTGCCCGGACGTCCGATATATCACCGATATATCGTTAGTATTCTCGTTCTGGTTCCCGTTGCTGTCAACAACAATCTTTAAAATCTTTAATGCTCGGTTCCGCTGCGTCCGGCGCAAGCCTGGCGGGGGCCAAAGCATCAAGACCCGCACGGCCGGCAATATTCCAGCCCGTTTGTTGATTGGCATCATTTCGCTCCTTCCGAACTTCTTTTATGAACCGATAGCGCCGATAGCCCCGAACACCGGCGTTCTCCAAGGCTGCGACTCTTCCGGCGTTGAGCGCCCAAAGCCGGGACTTCGATATTTCCCGGATATGCCTTCGATATATTGAAGCTGGTCGAGGTCCACCTTATACTTTGTTAAAAGAAAAAAATATACATTGCCAGACCTGATTCCCCGCCATGCGCATTATTTGAAAAAGGAGATGGAAATGAAGGCGACAATCGATTCCTTGAACGGCACCGTCAACAGCTTCCTGGCAACGCTCGAGAACGGTGAACCGCGGGTCAGGCCATACCAGTTCATACTGGAGCATGACGGCAAGCCCTGTTTCTACACGAACAGTTCCGGAGGATGGATCAGGCTTCGAGGCGACGCTCGCTTTTCAAACGGCACAGTGATAAAGGAGAAGATCCTTGCGAAAAGCGGCGTTGTCCGTGGAATCTACAAGTCAATCGATCACCCGAATTTCAAGGTCTTCTTCCTTGAGCACGGCTCCTCGCAACTGCTCGAGGCGTCCGGCCAGCAGGTACAGAAAGTAGATTCCTGATCTTCAACCATGAATCGAGAGCCGGGAAAACATCAGTATGATTCGAATTCCCCAAGCACTGTCCATTCCCTCCCGAAGTCGCCGAGTCCCTCGCAACCGCTACGCGTCACGGCGACTGCATCCTCGATCTTCACATGCCCTGCAAGCGGATGCAGGAAATCCGTCTCGATCGAGAGGACCATGCCTTCTGCGAGTGCTTGCATGCTGGCCGGCAGGAAGACAGGCTGCTCGTAGGGTACCATCCCGATACCGTGGACGACGAATCGGGCATACCTGGAAAACTCGTAGCGGCTGGAAGCCATATGACCCGCTTCAAGAATCTCCCTGCACTGGACGCCAGGTTTTATTCGGCTCCTGACATGGTCCTGTACCTCGATGCACGCGCCATGAAGTTCCTTGGCGAGACTTGACGGCACGCCGGCACATCCCATGCGGCAGATATCGGCAACATAGTCAAGATCCGATCCACCGGCGTCTATATGCAGGATCTGCCCTTTCTCCCATTTTTCATTTGACGGCGCCCGCAACAATCCAGGGCCGGCGCAGATCAGAGAAAACAGGAACGAAAGATCCCTTTGGGCGATCTCCTTCCTTGCCCGTCGTTCGATATCCTTCGTTGCCATACCCGGACCGCAGGCCAGGAACGTCGCGTGGATCGCCTCGGCCAGCCGAGAATAGGCGCTTCTGATGATTATCAGTTCGTCCTCACGCTTTATTTCCCGCAATCCATCGAATACCGCCGTAGCGTCCACAAAGTCGGCGTTCGGCAATTCCGCCCGCAAGGCGAGATAGGCGTCAGCGGGCAGGAAAGGCATCTCGACGCCTATCCTCGCGCGATCCAGCCCCAGGCCCTTGATCGCTTTCGCCAAGCTTTCGGCGGAAGTGACCGTTCCCCGTACCGCTTCGAACAGGTTTGGCATCCACGGCAATTCAGCGCCCATCTGCCCGCTCTCGTCCGGACGACGGACATAGAAGCAATCTGCCGGTTGGTTCCTGACTATCCCCAGGAAAGGCAAGTACTGGCTCCGGCCCATCCGGGTGGAATTCTCGTGAAAATGGTAGAAATACCCTCCGGAGAGGTACCGCACATTGTGCCGCGTGTTCGCAACCGCTATTGCCATGCCGGATTCTTCCATCAATCGATCGAGCTTCGCCACATCAAAAGGTATTTTCATGATGCTCTCCATCGAAAACCGCGATTTGGCTTCCAGGCGCGATGCCATTACTTGCTGGATTATAGTGCAATGCCCGACGGAGAACCCGCTTGACAGTTCGATTACATCAAGGTATTCTAATACCACAATGCCTGTAAACGGAATAGTCCATCTTTCAGACGCAGCGCTCATAGCTGTCCATGCGCTGGCCGGACTCGCGGCGGCCCCCGGCCGCTTGGTCCAGGGGAAGAGCCTGGCTTCGATAATAGACGCGAGCGAGAGCCATCTTGCCAAGGTGATGCAACGCCTTGTACGTGCTGGTTTGGTCCATTCGGTCAAGGGGCCGAACGGCGGCTTCGCTCTGGCGAAGGATGCGGGCGATGTCAGTTTCCGCGAAACGATAGAAGCGGTCGACGGACCGCTGTCGGGAGACTTCTGTCCCTTCAGGACGGAGCGCTGCGATCCCCGCAACTGCATCTTCGGGGACGAGATCATGAAGCATGCCGGTGAACTGGTCGCGTACCTTGGACAGAGGACTATCGCCGACATCGCCAGGGAAGCCGCGGCGAAGGATACCCCTCAGTACGGCACATCGATACTGGCGGTCACGACAGGCTGACAGACCGGCTGGACAGGCGACTGCATTCGTCCGACCTTAATACGTATTATGGTACCTTTTTACCTTATAAACTATCAAAGGAGTTGGCTATGGCGACAAGAACGGTAATCGAGATAGACGAGGACAAGTGCGACGGCTGCGGTCAATGCGCCACGGGCTGCCATGAAGGCGCCTTGAGGATCATCGACGGAAAGGCCCGGCTCGTCGGCGAAAGCCTCTGCGACGGCCTCGGCGCCTGCATCGGCGAATGCCCGAGGGGCGCCCTGCAGACGGTACAGCGCGACGTCGAGGACTACGACGAGCGCCGCGTCATCGACAACATCCTGCCCAAGGGCATGGCCACGGTAGCCGCCCACCTCGACCACCTCTCAAGCCATGGACAAGATACCTGGTACAACCAGGCCCTCGCCGTGCTCGCCGAGAAGGGCATCGCGCTTCCTTCCGCTGCCGCCCCGGAACAGGCCGCCGACGCCTGCGGATGCGGGAGTTCCGCGGCTCGCGTCCCGGGCCCAGCCGCCGGCGCACGTTTCGGCACGCTCAGGCAGGCCCCGGCAGGAATGCCGACGCCACGCATCGTCGAAAACGGCATGTCGGGAGGCTGCCCGGGCTCCGCCGCCCGCGCCTTCGGCTCGAGCGCCGGCAAACCTGCTCCTGCAGCAGCCTCAAGCGCCCCGGCGAGCGGCGGCGGCATGGCATCGAGGCTCGAGCAGTGGCCCATCCAGCTGCACCTCGCCAATCCGCGCGCGCCGTTCTTCAAGGGTGCCGACGTCCTCATAGCCGCCGATTGCACCGCATTTGCATGCGGAGCCTTCCACCAGACCCTGCTCGCCGGCCGCAAGCTTGTGATCGCCTGTCCAAAGCTCGACACGGGCAAGGAAATCTACGTCGACAAGATCCGCGCGCTTATCGACGACGCGGGCATCGCATCGCTGACGCTGGCCATCATGGAAGTTCCCTGCTGTAGCGGTCTCAAGCGCCTCGTGGACGAAGCGGCTGCGGGCGCATCGCGGTCGGTTCCCACCTCCACTGTCATCGTGGGAATCGAAGGCGGCAGCCTGACCTGGCTGTAGATCCGGGCGCAGTAGTCCCATTCAGGATGCCAGAGTGCTATACTCGGCGTGCTCGACGGGCACGTAGTGCCTTGCAGGCACGGTCAAGCGAAAGAAAGGCACATCCTGAAACCCACCACTGAAGCGTCGAGGATATTTTTCGGTCTTTCCTCGTTCCAGGCCCTCGCCATGTTCAGGCGCGGCATATTCTACACGTTTCTGGCAGTCTACCTCCGCTCGTACCTGGGCTTGAGCGTCACGGAGACGACGCTCTTCGAGACGATACCGATGGTGCTGAACGTCCTTTTCCAGACCCTGCTCTGGGGCAGGCTTACCGACAGGCTGCAGCTCAGGCGGAGCCTGATCATCACGGGGGAACTGCTGGCAAGCATCGGGCATGTGGCGATGTGGTACTTCCATTCCTTAGCACCCGATCCGCGCTCGGCCGGATTCGTCATAATTGCGGGCCTCACGGTCATCGAGGTGTTCTGGTCGATGTCTAACATCGGCTGGAGCGCCTTCATCTCCGACGTCTACACAACGGAACAGCGCAACGCCATCCAGGGAAAATTCGCCAGCATAGGCGGCGCGGGCAGGATAGCGGGAGCCATGCTCGGCGGTATCCTGTACGACGGCATGCGGATGGCGTACCCCGGCTGGGGATTCAAGGCCGGCGGCATCTTCTTCGTATCGGCCTTCGTTATGGCCATCTCGGTCGTGCCGCTGCTCTTCATCCCGGAAGGCGGCATCCATTACCGGAAGCAATCGAGTACGGCAGGCAACACCGGCGAGACAACGGTGGCCGCGGGCAAGCTCGGGCTGTTCGCCGTGTTCCTCGTCGCGATGCTCATGATCAACTCGGGGATAAACATCCTGGGCGCCTTCAGGGCCCAGTACCTCGACCTCGCCGAAGGTTTCGCGGCATCGCCGCGGGCGATCAGCCTGGTCGTCAACGTGGAGTCGGCGGTTCTAATAGCCATAGGCTTCTTCCTGGGGGCCCTCGGCCGAAAAATCGGCATCAGGAAGCTTCTCGTCCTGGGTACGGCCTCGGGAATAGTCTCGATGCTGCTTCACGCCATGGCCCCGCTCATGGGCCTCATCTATCTGGCGGCGGCCTTCAAGGGAATGTCGGACGGCTGCATCGTCTCCTCTTCGTACGCCTACGCGTCGACCCTCATCCCGCCGGAAAAGCGGGGCCGCTACTTTGCCTGGTACAATGCGACATTCTTCCTGAGCTGGGGGCTGGCCGCTACCTTCCTGTCCGGTCCGTTGATAGACCGTCTGATCGATGCGGGCAGGGGCGCCGTCTTCGCCTACAAGGCGGGCCTGTTGTCGGGTGCGGCGCTGATGACCCTCGGCCTCTGCCTCCTGGGCTTCCTCTTCCGGGCCTCCAAGAGACAGAAAATTTCCCGGGAAACCATCCGGCAGGTCGGGTCGCCTTCATCGGGTGCGGAGTAGCGGAAGCCCCACGTTTCCGTGATAGAATCCGTCCCATGAAAAGCAAACGTCTGGCGCTCAGGGTCACTTCCCAATCCATCGCGATGATACTCGAGGTTTACCTGGTAATGCAGGTTTTCACCTTCTGGAAGGACAACCTGATCCTCGGGATTACCGGGCTGTCAGCGATGCCGGGCATGGTGCTCTCCTTCATGGCAATCAACGTACTGCCGCCGGCCGTAGGCCTCGGCCTGCTGATATTCCTGCTGGCGCTCCGCATCCAGCGCGTGGGAGAGCGGATTGAAGCCGGCGAAACCATCTCCCCGGCCGAGGTCGAAAAGACAAGACTCAGACTCCTCAGGTTCTCGTCAGTCGTGCTCGCCGTCAACCTTGTCGGGTTCGCCGCAGGGTACTTGCTCCTCATGGTATTCAGGGGTCGCGTCGCGGAGATGCTTCGGCCGGACAGGCTCGTGATACTCGTATCCAACCTCGCTGGCGGCGTGGTGTACGCGTCGGCGCAGACGTCCCTCCACAACGTATCGTTCGCCGAGATCCGGGAAAGACTCGGGATAAGGGAGATAGGCTCACGCAAGCGCGAACGGTCGAGCACGACGAGGCAGGCCTTCATCACGATAGCCCTCGCCGTCTACGTCGCCACCTTCATCCAGTTCAACGTCAGGGACACCGCGGAATTTGGCGCCGTGGCCGACGACGTGTACTTCGGCCTGGCGGCCGGGACGATCGCCCCGGGCGACGCGGCCGGTGAATACCGCCGCGTTCTCGGCGCGAGAATGGGCAACTTCATCTCCCGATCAGGCGTGGACGTGCAGCTGGTACCGCTACCGTGGGAACGCCCTGACCCGGCGACGGTCCGGGAACAGAGAGTGTTCTTCATCTTCGCCCTCTTCATCCTCGCCGTAGCGTCGATCGTCCAGGTCGCCGTATCACGGGACATAAAGGAACAGCTTTCGGCGATATCGCGGCGCGTCAAGGACGTCCTGGACGGCGGTGGAGACTTGAGGTTACGGCTGAACCTGCGCTCGATGGATGACCTTGGAGAGCTGACCGACCTCCTGAATCGCCTCCTTGACCGCTTCCATGGCGTGGCCAGGGGCATAGGGCTGGCAACAAGGTAGACCCGCGACGGCGCTACCGCCATAGACCAGGAGCTGATCCGGTCCGAGGGCTTGGCCAAGCGCACGCGGGATACGGTCCAGTCACTCGAGGTGACGCTGAACATGCAGGCCAACGCGACCAAGGGCTTCGTCGAGGCGCTGCGCTCGTTCAGGGACTCGGTCGCCGCGGCGGATACGGCGACAGCGGACCAGAGGCAGTTCGTGTCAGAAACTTCCGCCGCGATGGAGGAGATGGCCGCGAGCATTCGCTCCATCTCGTCGATGACCGGGCGCGCGGGGAATCTGAGCGGCGAACTGGCCGACCGCGGCGAAACCGGGGGGGCGGCGGTACTGGACACCAAGAAGGCCATGGACGAGATAGACTCCGCCGCGCGCGAGGTGCTCGGCGTTCTGGCGGCGCTCAACAAGATCGCGGCGGACACCAACCTGCTGGCGATGAACGCCGCGATTGAAGCGGCCCACGCGGGCGACCAGGGACGCGGTTTCGCGGTGGTCGCGGATGAGGTGAGGACCTTGGCCACCAACGCGGCTGCCCGCACCAAGAAAATCAAGGAATTGGTCGCCGCGATGAGCGTCAAGGTCGGCATAGGGGTGCAACGCGCGGACGCCTCGGGGGTCGTCCTGTCGAGGCTTGTAGAGGGGCTCAAGGAATCGGCCTCGATATCGGGCGAGATCGCCGAGGCTGCCAAGGAACAGGCCGTCGGTACAAACTCCGTCATCGGATCCATAACGAAGGCCGTTCAGTCCGCCGAGATGGTCGGCGGGCTCATGAGCGCCCAGTCGCGGAAAAGCGACGAGATAGCGCTGTCGCTGGAAGAGGTCCTGGCCAGGCTTGAAGGCCTGGCCGCCGCCGCGAGCCGTCAAACGGAGGAGGTACGGGCCCTCGAAGAGTCTTTCTCGGCGGTCAGGCGCGAAGTAGACCGCAACCTGGAGACCGTGGGAGCGCTGGACGCGGAAATGGCTCGGTTCAAGGTCTAATCGCCGAGTCACCTTGGCGCAGCATGGCTTCAAGTTCGGCGAGCACCATCGCGGTGGCTCCCCAGACTCGCTGGCCGGCCAGGCGGTAGTACGGTATCGTCCATGACCTGCCGCCGAAGTCCGCGAGGTCGGATCGCCTGTTGCCTGGATCGAGGAGTTCGTCCAGCGACGGCTCGTACAGCGCGGCGACCTCCGCCACCTCCGGCACGAACTCCAGCCGCGATTCCGCCAGGCCGACGAAGGGCTGCACGTAGAACCGGCTCGGCGGCACCTTCAGCGGACTCAGGGCCCGGACGAGACGGATCGACCCCGGCTCCACGCCAAGCTCCTCGATTGTTTCGCGGATGGCGCATTCCTCGAACGACTCGTCGCCTTCCCTCGAGCCGCCGGGCAGCGAGACCTGACCGGAATGCACGCTGTTTCCTGCCGGCCGGAGCATCAAGGGAAAGCGGAGCGCTCCGCCGTCGGCGTACAGGAGTATGAGGACGGCTGCTTTGCGCCATGGGGAGGTCGCGGTTTCAGGGGAAGGATCGCGGCGGTAGCCAGGTTGCATCGCCGCCCGCGACGGCTCGCCGGGCAATGGACCGGCAAGCGCCAGGAGCACGTGGTCAAGCGTCATCGCGGGTACCCGGCCACGGGATCTACGTATCGAGAACGTCGACTACCTTCATGACCAGCGGCTTGATGGTCGCCAGCAGCTTCTCCCGGGGCACGCCTTCCACCTTGATGGTGCAGTAGTGGTTGGAGGGAGCTTCCCCCTCGAACGTAGCCAGCGAGAGAATGTTCCCGCCGACGGCCGCTATCGCGCCCGCGACCGCCGCCAACTCGCCGGGTTTCTCGGGCAGGAGGACGGTGAGCCGGACCCCCGCATGCCTGGTGGCGAACAGTTCGATGAACAACCTGAACAGGTCGGACTCGGTGATGATGCCAACGAGTTTCCCGCCCCGGAGTACCGGCAGTCCGGCTATCCTGTTGTCGTCCATGATCCTCGCGGCTTCCTCGACGGGAAGGTCCTCGTTGACGGTCAGAAGCTTCGTGGCCATGACCGACTCAACCGTCATCTTCGAGATGAGGTAATGAAGCTCGTACATGTCCAGGCTCGTAGCCGGCGGGGCCGCGGCGTGGTCGAGGTCCGTCGAGGTGACGATGCCCGCCAGGTTGCCGGCCTTGTCGGTTACCGGCAAGCGGTGTATCTTCTTGGCCCTCATCAGCGCCCGCGCGTCGGAAACGGTCACATCCGCGTCTACGGTAATCGGGTTCCTGGTCATGCAATGTCCGACATTCATATCATCACCCTTCCTTATGGATCCAGCAGGCTGTTGAAATGACCGCCTCCGCCATTTTCAGCACATCGTTACAGGCCCAGATACGCCTTGCGGACTTCTGCGTTCGCGAGCAGGTTCTCGGCCGAGTCCGCCATCTTGATACTGCCGTTCTGCAGAACATAACCCTTGTTGGCGATCTTCAGGGCCATGTTCGCGTTCTGCTCGACGAGGAAAATGGTCGTCTTCCGCTCCTCGTTGATGCGCTTGATTATCTCGAAAATGTTGTGGACGATGAGCGGCGCGAGCCCGAGAGACGGTTCGTCGAGCAACAGGATGCGAGGTCGGGCCATCAGCGCCCGGGAGATGGCGAGCATCTGCTGCTCGCCGCCAGACAGGGTTCCTCCCGGCTGGTTTCGTCGCTCTGCCAGGCGCGGAAAAATCTCGAAGACTTCCTCGAGGTCCGCCTTGATGAGCACCTTGTTGTCGCGCAGGAAGGCGCCCATGTCCAGGTTCTCGGCCACCGTCAGCTGGGGAAAGATCCTGCGGCCTTCGGGAACCTGGGATAGCCCCATGGCGACTATCTTGTGCGGACTCTGATTCGAGATGTCGACGCCGTCCAGCAATATCTCGCCGGAGCGTATAGAGGTGATGCCGCATATCGACATGAGCGTGGTTGTCTTGCCGGCGCCGTTGGCTCCGATGAGCGTGACGATCTCGCCTTCCTCGATGGAGAGCGATATGTTCCTCAAAGCCTGGATGTTTCCGTAGTATGTGCAGACGTTCCTGAGTTCCATCAGAGCCATTTCATTCTCCTAAATACGCCTTGATCACTTCGGGGTTGCTCTTGATTTCGTGCGGCGTCCCCTCGGCGATGAGGCGTCCGTAGTCGAGCACGTAGATGCGTTCAGATACGTTCATGACGAGGCTCATGTCGTGCTCGATGAGCAGGATAGTCACTTTTTCCCGCTCCCGGATGAGGTTGATGGTTTCTTCAAGCTCCCTGGTCTCGTGGGGATTCATGCCGGCCACCGGCTCGTCAAGCAGGAGCAGGAACGGGTCGGTTGCAAGGGCGCGCGCGATCTCCAGGCGCCTCTGCGCGCCGTACGGGAGGTTGCGGGCTGTCTCGTTGATGAACACCTCGAGCTTCATCTTCTTGAGGATCTCGTGGCTGTCGTCTATCAGCCGCTGCTCCTCCTCACGAGTCGCCTTGTCCCTGATGATGGCCTTGAAGATGCCCGCCTTGAGCGCGTTGTGCCGACCGATCATCACGTTCTCGAGCACCGTCATGTTGTTGAACAGGCGGATGTTCTGGAAGGTTCGCGCAAGCCCCTTGCGGTTGATGACGTTGGGCTTCTGGCCCTGTATCTCTTCCCTGGGATGTCCCTCCCGCTGTATCGAGACGGTGCCCTCGGTCGGATCGTAGACGCCGGTGATGCAGTTGAAGATGGTCGTCTTGCCCGCGCCGTTCGGGCCTATCAAGGCGCATATCTCGCCTGAGCGGATGTGCAGCGAAACATCGTCGATGGCCCGGAGGCCGCCGAACACCATCGAGAGCCGCTCGAGGTCGAGTATTGGCGCTATTGCGTCGGTCATTGTACTGCTCCGGATCCGGCGTCGGAAGGAGACTTCTCCACGAAGGTATACTTTTTCCGGTTTCGCGGAAACAGCCCGTCCGGCTTGAATATGATGATGATGATCATGGCAATTCCGTAGATCAGCATCCGGTACTGGGCAAGCGGCCTGAAGTATTCGGGCAGCAGCTTGAGAAGCATCGCGCCGCCGATCGCTCCGGGGATCGACCCGGTACCGCCGATGACTATTGCCATCAGCACCATGATCGATTCCCAGAGGGTGAAACTGTCGGGGTTGATGTAGGTCGTCTGGGCGGCGAGTATGACGCCGGCGATCCCGGCCCAGAACGCGCCGAGCGCGAAGGTAGAGAGCTTGTTGCGCACCAGGTCGATGCCCATCGCCTCGCAGGCTATCTCGTCTTCCCGCATCGCCTCCAGGGCGCGGCCGACCCGCGAGTCCTCTATCCGCCTGACGACGAATATCGTCATGATCACGAGCACGAGCACGATGTAGTAGATGTAGGTCGCCGCCTGACTCGGAGGCAGGCGGAGGTTGAAGAACCACGGCCGCGGTATCAGGCTGATTCCGGTCGCGCCGCCGGTGACGTCGCCCGAATTCTGCAGCACCATGCGGACTATCTCGCCGAAGGCCAGCGTGATGATCGCCAGGTAGTCGCCGCGAAGCCGGAGTACCGGCAGGCTGAGCAGGATGCCGAAAAGCGTTGCCAGGATGCCCGCGGTCGGAAGCGCTATCCAGAACAGCCAACCGGTGTTTATGCCGGCGGCCACGAAGGCCGGCCCCGCGTAGCGCCACAGGAGTCCGTAGGTATAGGCTCCTACCGCGAAGAACGCCGCGTAACCCAGGTTGAGGAGGCCCCCCAGCCCGACCACGATGTTGAGCCCGAGCGCCAGTATCACGTAGATGAGGGCCGTGATCATGATGTTGGTGTGGTACATGCCCAGCACGAAGGGATAGGCGACCACGACGGTCATCAGCGCGGCCAACGCCGTCCTCCGTATCGATTTCTGTGCAAGAGCCCGATGGATGAATTCCCGCACGGCAGTCAGCGGGGTACGGACCGGGGTCTTGTCACCCCTGTGGTCGTTCCATTCCAGCGCGCGGCTCCAGGCGAACGACAGCACGAAGGTCGTGACGGCGAGCATCGGAAGGGCGGACCATCGGAAGATCACTATGGCCTTGCCACTCGTCACGTTGACTTTCATCACCAGGAACGGGAACAGCAACACCACGAACCAGAGCGTCGTCACGAGGGCGGAAACCAATTCCGATCCAATTTTCTTTGTGGTCATGCTCTTACACCTTCTGCTTCTGGTTTTTGCCGAGGATCCCGTCTGGCTTCAGGATGAGGATGAGGATGAGGATGATGAAGGCAAACGCATCCTCGTAGTCGCTCGAGATATAGCCGGTGCCCAGGCTTTCGGTCCACCCGAGGATGAAGCTTCCGAGAACCGCGCCGGGAATGCTGCCGATGCCGCCCAGTACGGCGGCGACGAAGGCCTTGATACCCGCCACGAAACCTATGTAGTAGTTTATCTGGCCCATATAGGAACATATGAGCACGCCACCGACGGCCGCAAGCGCCGATCCGATGATGAAGGTCACTGAAATTACCTGGTTGATGTTGACGCCGACGAGCTGCGCCATGCCCTTGTCCTGGGCCGTCGCCCGCATGGCCTTGCCTATGCGCGTGAATTTGATGAGCGCGGTAAGAAAGACCATTATGACCGAGGTGGTCACGAGGATGATGAATTGCGTAGAGTTGATGTATTCCCTTACCGGCAACAGGAAGGTGAGTTCCGGCAGGTACGACGGGAAGGAGAGGTATTTCTCCGTCTGCGCCAGCATGACGAAGTTCTGGAGTATCATCGAAATGCCTATGGCGCTGATGAGGGCCGACAGCCTTGGCTTGTTTCGAAGCGGCCGGTAGGCCAGGCGCTCGATGGTGAAGCCAAAGGCGGCAGAAAAGACGATCGAGGCCAGGATGGAGAGGACCAGTACGGCCCAGACCGGCATGCCCAGCATGAAGAGGTAACCGCCGACGATGAGCGCGGTAAAGCCGCCGAGCATGTAGACCTCGCCATGGGCGAAGTTGATCAGCTGGACGATGCCGTAGACCATGGTATAGCCCAGCGCGATCAGGGCGTAGATACTTCCCTTGGCGGTGCCGCTCAGGAAGAGCTTAAGAAAATAATCCATACTGCGAATCCTTATCCACCGGGCTTGTCAAAGTGTAGCACGACAATGCGAAGCGCGGCTGATCATCCATTGATCCTGGGCAAATAGCAAGGCCGTTCCGGTGAATCAATACCGGAACGGCCAATGGACAGTATCCCGGGTCGGACTCTTTACTTCAGTTCGACGTACTTGCCGTTCTGTACCTGGTACACCGAGAAGCCGAAGCCGATCACGTCGCCACGCTGGTCGAAGCTGATCTTGCCGAGCGGGGTCTCGACGTACTCGGAGCGGAGGGCCTTGGTGACGG
>PGXR01000307.1 GCA_002839245.1 Spirochaetae bacterium HGW-Spirochaetae-7
TGGCCAGGCCGGCGCGTGCAGGCACGGCATTGCGCGCGCCCTGAGCCAGGTCGACCCCGCGGCCAGTCTCTCGCTCAGGAAGAATGGTTTCCTGACCCGCGATTCGCGAATGGTCGAGCGCAAGAAGTATGGACAGCGCGGAGCTCGCAGGCGCTTCCAGTTCTCGAAACGCTAAAGACGAAAGGCGACGGAGCCGCATGGCTCGCATCGTCACTGTCGAGGAGGGAGCCCACGGCGCTGTGAAAGCGGTTGCCGACGATGGCTCCCTTTTTCTTTTCAGGGCATGCTATCTGGCTTCCGCTCGCGGCGTAGCGCCTTTCGACCTGCCGGACGACGACCTTGTTGCCGCTGTGGAGGCCACCGAAGCCGAATTCCGCGCCAGCGCCCTCCTTGCCCGGGCCGAACAATTCCGTGCAGGCCTCGAGCGGAAACTTGCCGCCAAGGGCCTGTCCCGTCCGGCTTGCCGGGCTGCCCTCGACCGCCTCGAGGCCGCCGGCCTCCTGTCCGACCTCCGCTATGCAGGCTCGTGGATACGGCAGCGCGTCCGCTCCCACGCCGAGGGGCCGAGAAGCCTTTCGGCCGCCCTGGCGTCCCGTGGCATCGAGAGGGCCGCCGCTACGCTGGCCATCCAGGAGGCCCTCGAATCAGACAAACGATTCGCGATGCTCCTTACAGCCACCCGAATCCTGGTCGTAAAAGGGGCTGACAAGGCTTCGGCGCGGGCCTCGCTGCTCACGCTGGGATGGCGCCATGACGAGGTGGACGATGCGCTTGAGGAGATGCAAGTATAAAATAATCTTGACATTTCGTCACCTTTCTTGCAGAATGGTTGCAAATCTTACCGTATAGGGAGAGCCGCGATGGATGATGACATCCTAACAATAGAGGAAGTGGCCAAGTACCTACGCGTTTCCGAACGCACTGTCTACGACTGGGCCCAGAAGGGCGAGATTCCCGCCGGGAAGATAGGGACGGTCTGGCGTTTCAAGAAAAGCGAGATAGAGCGCTGGGTCAACGAGCGGCTTTCCTCGAACAAACCGCTGGCCTCGCTGCATCCGGTCAGGATGCGCAACGTGCTTTCGCCCGACAGGGTCGTGTTCCTTGACTATCCGCGCAAGCGCGACGCTCTCGTGGCGCTCGCCGAGCGGCTCGCCGCCGCGCCCCAGATAAAGAGCAAGCAGGAGTTGATTTCCGAGCTCCTCAGGCGCGAGGACCTGATGAGCACCGCCATCGGCCGCAACATAGCCATTCCACACGTCCGGCTGTCAAGCGTCACCGACCTGGTGGTGGCGGTAGGCATCTCCAGGTGCGACATACAGGATTTCAACGCTTTCGACGACGCACCGGTAAAGCTCCTGTTCATGATAGCCGCCGCGTACAACCAGCATGCATACTACCTCCAGACGCTGTCGTATTTCAGCGCCAAGCTCAAGTCTAACGAACTTCGAGCCGGCATACTCGCCGCTGCCGATCCCACCGCCGCCTACGACCTTTTGGTCGCCCAGGACGAGGATTAAGAGGCCGTAGTCGACGATATTGCCACGGAGACGCGGAGAGGAAAAGAGAATTGTAGAGAAGGCGTCCGAGAATGGGCGTCTTCTTTTTTTTAGTTAGTTCGTCGAACCTTGGTTCTCTGCAAGCACCGGTGTTCGCACGCAGGTAGTAGCGGTGGAGGCATCCATGAACCC
>PGXR01000046.1 GCA_002839245.1 Spirochaetae bacterium HGW-Spirochaetae-7
ACTACAACACCAACGACCAGGACTTCTCGGCCCAGCTGACCCAGGTCAAGAGCCTGAAGCCGGACGTGATCTTCGCCCCCGGCAACTACACCGAGAGCGCACTGATCATCAAGCAGGCCAGGGAACTCGGCATTACCGCTCCTTTCCTCGGTGGCGATACCTGGGAAATCGCGGAGTTCATCAATGTCGGCAAGCAGGCCGTCGAAGGCGCAGTAATGTCGGCCTTCTTCGACAACGACGCCCCGCTCACCCCGCTGTCGAAGGTCTTCGTCGACGCTTACCAGAAGAAGTACAGCAAGCTGCCCTCCGGCACCGCGGTGCTCGGATTCGACGGCTACCTGCTCGCCATCGACGCCATCAAGCGCGCCAACAGCATCGATCCTCTCAAGATCCGCGACGCCATTGCGGCGACCAAGGGCTTCGCCGGCGCGGCCGGTTACGTTACCCTGGACGAAAATGGCGACCCGATCAAGAGCGCGGTCATCAAGGAAGTCAAGGGCGGCAAGTTCATCTACAAGACGACCATCAATCCCTGACGAAACTGAACCTCCGTCGCGCGATTCCGTCAAGGAATCGCGTGGAGCGCCTGCGACCGGTCGGCCGACTTAGTACCGAAGGCCGCGGGCGTTCCGAATTCAGCCATACCGCGATTGTCGCGGCGTAAGGATCTACGACGATGGACATAGCCACATTTTTCCAGCAAATGGCGAACGCCATGAGCCTCGGGAGCCTCTACGCATTGATAGCCATCGGCTATACGATGGTATACGGCATCCTCAGGCTCATCAATTTCGCTCATGGCGACGTGTTCATGCTCGGCGCCTATTTCGCATTCTACGCCGTGACGGCTCTCGCCATGCCCTGGGGCATCGCCTTCATAGTTGCCATAGGGCTCACCGGCCTGTTCGGCATGGGGCTCGAGCGGGCCGCGTACAGGCCGCTCCGCGATTCTCCCAAGATATCCATCATGATCAGCGCCATCGGAGCATCGTTCCTCATCGAGAACGTCGGCGTCGTGCTGTTCGGCGGAAGGCCCAAGAGCTTCCCCAGCATCCCGCTGTTCGATACGGTCATCCACTTCGGCTCCGTTTCGGTACTGTCGGTCAGCCTGTTCATACCGGTCGTCACGCTCATCATACTTGCCGCGCTGCTGTGGATAGTGAACGGCACCAGGACCGGCCTTGCCATGCGTGCCGTATCGACCGACCTCGACGCGGCCAGGCTCATGGCGATAGACGTCAACAAGACGATTTCGTTGACCTTCGGCATCAGCTCGGTGCTCGCCGGAATCGGCGGCATCATGCGGACCATGAAATATCCGCAGCTCAACCCCCTCATGGGCTTCATGCCCGGCCTCAAGTGCTTCATAGCCGCTGTGATAGGCGGAATAGGCAACATACAGGGCGCCGTGCTCGGAGGATTCCTCCTCGGGTTCATCGAGATCATGATAGTCGCTTTCCTGCCTGAACTGACGGGATACCGCGACGCGTTCGCGTTCGTCCTCCTGATCGCCGTGCTCCTGGCGAAGCCGTCGGGCCTGTTGGGCAAGAACCAGACGGTCAAGGTGTAGCGCAATGAAAAGAAACACCATACTTTCGATAGCGGCAAGCCTCGTCATCCTGACCGCAGTGACTCTCGCCGACGCGACGCTCGGACGATTTACCATCAGGATACTCAACCTATCCGCCATCTACATCATCCTGGCGCTGTCCCTCAACCTCCTGAACGGCTTCACGGGCCTTTTCTCCCTCGGCCATGCCGGCTTCATGGCGGTAGGCGCCTACGTCAGCGCGCTGCTGACGATGAGTCCGGCACAGAAGGAGATGAACTTCTTCCTCGAGCCAATCGTCCCGTTCCTCGCCAACGTACAGTTACCGTTCCCGATCGCGCTGATCGCCGCGGGTACCTGCGCGGGCATCGTAGCGGTAGTCATCGGCGTACCTGCATTGCGGCTCCGCGACGATTACCTGGCAATAGCCACGCTGGGCTTCGCCGAGATCATCCGCGTCATCCTGACGAACACGCAGAACATCACGAACGGCGCCCAGGGGCTCAAGGGCATAACCAAGTACTCGACCACCTGGGTCGTGTGGTCATGCGCTATCCTCGCGATCGTTTTCATGCTTGCGCTCGTACGCTCGAGCTACGGCAGGACGATGAAGGCGGTGCGCGACGACGAGATTGCCGCAGAGGCGATGGGCGTCAACATCGTCAAGGTCAAGTCGACGAGCTTCGTCATATCCAGCTTCATGGCCGGCGTCGGCGGCGCCCTCCTCGGGCACATGATAACGACGATCGACCCGAAGATGTTCACGCTTATACTCACCTTCAACATCCTGCTCATCGTCGTGCTCGGCGGCAACGGTTCCATCACCGGATCCGTTCTCGGCGCGATCATCGTCACGGTACTCATGGAGGCACTGCGCTTCCTCGACATGCCCATGAATTTCCTGTTCTTCAAGACAGACGGGTTGCCGGGACTCCGGATGGTCATATTCTCGATTCTGCTGATGATCGTTGTCCTGTACAGGCAGCGCGGCCTCATGGGGAACAAGGAATTCTCCTGGGACGGCGCATTCAGCCTCCTCGGGCGCAAACGACGCTCCGGGAAGGGAGGCCGGCCATGATTCGGACGGAAGGCGTATCCATGAGGTTCGGCGGCCTGACGGCCGTATCGGACCTGAACATGAGCATACAGAAGAACGAGATAGTCGGCCTGATAGGACCGAACGGAGCGGGCAAGACGACCGCTTTCAACACTATCACCGGCGTCTACAAGCCTAGCGACGGACGTATCATTTTCAAGGACAAGGACATCACCGGCTTGAAGCCGCACAAGATTACGGAACGCGGCATCGCCAGGACATTCCAGAACATCCGCCTCTGGAGCCAGATGGACGTTCTCGAGAATGTCCTCGTCGCCTGTCACCTGAGGATGGGCGTCGGCGTCTTCGCATCGACCCTCCACCTGCCTTCGTACCAGGCCAAGGAGAAGCGGTCGCACGATTTCGCCATGACGCTCCTCGAGTCTGTCGGATTGGCGGACCAGGCGCACGAGGCGGCGACCTCTCTGCCATACGGCAAGCAGCGGCGGCTCGAAATCGTCAGGGCGCTGGCTACCCAGCCGTCGCTTCTCCTCCTCGACGAACCGGCGGCCGGCATGAATCCGCAGGAATCCATCGAACTCATGGACTTCATCGGAAAGATCCGGGACGAATACGACCTGACCATACTCCTCATCGAGCACCATATGCAGGTTGTGATGGGAGTCTGTTCCAGGATGTACGTGCTTGACTATGGGGAAACGATAGCCCACGGGACGCCGGACGAGATCCGTCACGACCCCAAGGTCATCGAAGCCTACCTGGGGGTGGACTGATGCTGCGAATAGATGACCTTTCCGTACACTATGGCGGCATACACGCGCTGCAAGGCGTGTCGTTCGAGGTGCCCGAGGGCAAGATAGTCACCCTGATCGGCGCGAACGGTGCCGGCAAGAGCACGACGCTCAAATCGATCATCGGGCTCGTCAAGCCGAGCGGCGGCACGATACAACTCGGCGGCCAGTCCATGAGAGGCCTCGATACCAAGGACATCGTTCGCCGGGGCGTCGTGCTCGCGCCCGAGGGACGGAGAATATTCCCCAACCTGACGACCGAGGAAAACCTCGCGCTCGGCGCTTTTGCGAGGAACGACAAGGCGGGGATCGAGCAGGACAAGCTGAAGGTTTTCAAGCTGTTCCCGCGACTCGAGGAACGCCGCAAGCAGAAGGCCGGGACGATGTCCGGAGGCGAGCAGCAGATGCTCGCCGTCGCCCGCGCGCTGATGTCGCGCCCCAAGCTCCTGATGATGGACGAGCCGTCGCTCGGCCTCGCCCCGCTGATAGTCAAGATGATCTTCGAGATCATCAAGACGATAAACGCGGAGGGCACGACGATACTGCTGGTCGAACAGAACGCCAAGGCGGCGCTGGAGATAGCTGATTTCGGATACGTGCTGGAAACAGGCCGCATAACGCTTTCGGGGCCGGGCAAGGAATTGCTTGCCGACGACCGCGTCAGGAGCGCCTACCTGGGAGAGGGCCAGTAGGACAAGGACCTCACGGAGGATGGTTTTTCGATATGAAGGCGCATCCCGAGAAAGGCTTAGTATTCAAGCAGATTATATAACATTAGATCTTTTCATTCACATCAAAGAAGGATACGATGGAAGACATGAGCAGAGAAGAAACAATTTTCGGGGACGACTGGCCTTACTCTAAGGCCAAGTCTTCCCTACTCAGGTCAGCTGCCATCGTGATCCGCGAAAAAGGTCCGCGTTCGGCAACCCTCAAGAATGTCGCCGGCAAGGCCGGGGTCACCGAACCGGCCATCTTCAGGCATTTCGACGGCGTGGACGGCGTATTCCAATCGATGTTCGCCATCTCCGAGCTTTTCTATGACAAGTTCGTAACCTTCTTCGACGACGGGGAAGCCGTGGGGCTCGACCGGCTCGATGCCGCCACAGGGAAGATATTCGCCTCTCTCAGGGACAACGCGGATTTCGCCTACCTGATCGCCAAGCCGGACCCCGTCTTCCGCCAGTACGAAAAGTTGCGCGGCAAGATTTCAGCGATGAACGCCAAGCTCCGGGCGGCCGTGGTCGACTGCCTCAAGGAAGCCAAGTCCTCGGGGCAACTCGTGGCGACTGCCGAGATAGAGCCCCTCGCGACGGCCACTATCGGCGCGCTGTTCCAGGTGATGTACGCATGGCTTGAAGACGTCGACGGTTGCGATCCGCGGAAGGAAGGCAGGAAGGCCATGGCATTCCTCATCGCCCTCAGCCGCAAGCCCGGAACCGAAGCCAAGGCTCCCAAGCCCAAGGCGACGCGCAGGAAGGCCTGAACGAAAATACTCGTGACGGGGGGAGTCAAATCGGGCAAGTCGCGGCGGGCACTCGAACTGGCAGCGCCTTTTTCCCCCGACCGCTGGTTCCTTGCCACCGCCACGCCGTTCGACGACGAGATGCGCGACCGCATAGAACGCCACAAGGCGGAACGTTCCCCGTCCTGGTCCACCATCGAGGAATCGATAGACATCGACGTCGCGGTCCGGGAGCGGATGGTTGTCGACTGCATACCCATGTGGCTCAACAACCTTTTCTTCAGCGGTCGCGAGGCAGAATGGGAGTCGATACTCGGGCGGTTCATAGCCCGCTGGCCCCGGGACGTCGTCGTCGTGACAAACGAGACCGGGATGGGCGTGATTCCCGCCGACCCATTGAGCCGGCGCTACGGCATCGCCCTGGGGTTGGCAAACGCGCGGCTCGCCGCCGCTGCCGACAGGGTCGAGCTAATGGTCGCGGGAATACCCCTCAGCATCAAATGAGCGCACGCGTCTCCGTACCGTCGTACGTAACGCCAGGCACCTACCTCGAGAACCTGCGCTTCATCGACGAGCATACCGACGTCCGCAATGTCGAGCTGCTGTTCTTCATCTATGACGACGACACCAGGTCGCTCCTCTTTTCTGAATCCGAACGGATCGCCGCGTACAGCGACCGATTCGGTTTCACGGTGCACATGCCCGACGAGATAGCGGGCAGCCACGAGGAGATACTCGAGGCGACGGCGTGCTTCGCGTCGTCCTTCGTCATCCATCCACCGAAGAGCGATCCCGGAATTTCTCCCTTCCTCCGCCTTTTCGACGAATGGCGGCTCAGGTACGGAGCGGACAGGTTCCTCCTCGAGAACACGAGGCTCGACCGCTTCAACCGTGCCGACGCCGCCTTCGTCGATTCGAAGCTGGGCTTGCCCCGACTCTGCGCCGATATCGGGCACCTGTGCGTCGAGGGGGTGGATCCGGTCGCCTGGGTGACCGAGCACTCTGACAGGATAGCGGAACTGCATGTCCACGGCTTCGACGGGAGCCACGACCACGTGCCTTTCGGTACTGACGAGCGGTGGATAGCTGGCCTGGCGCCGTTCGCGTCAACATTCCGTGGAACGGTCGAGCTTGAGCTGTTTTCCTGGCAGGAACTGGAGCCGGCCATTGCCCTGCTGCGGCAAGCCTGGAGGTTGCCATGAAAATGCCGATGCACGGGTTCCTGAGCGCATGGTCGATGCTATCGCGGGTTCCAGTGCGCCTCGGGCGAGAACCGGACTACTCGCAAGCCGGCTTCTGGATGCCCATCGTCGGGCTTGGCGCGGCCGCGGCTGCCTGCGCGGGAGCCGGCCTGGGGCTCCTGGCCTTCGGGCCAGGCCTTATGTCGGCAATGTGCGCGATGGTCCCGCAATACCTCGGATTCAACCTTTTCCATCTTGACGGCCTTCTGGACAGCGCTGATGCCGCGGGCGCCAGCGGCGGCGTCGAGGATAGGCGCGCCGTGCTCAAGGATCCGCGGATAGGCTCGTTTGCGCTGTTCGCCGGATTCGTGGCGCTTTCCGGCCGTCTTGGCGCAGTCTCCAGCCTGCTGACGGGCGGAAGCGCAGCCGCCTGGGGCGCGCTCGCGTTGGCGCCGGTGGCCGGCAGGTTCGCGGCGGCACTCGTCCCGTCGATGGCCGAACCCTACGGTTCGGGCGGACTGGCATCCGCCCTAGGACGGCCGTCTCCAGCATTCTCCACGACAGGCTATGCTATCGCGGCCGTCCCCGGCACCCTTCTTTTCGGCATCGCGTACGGCGCCGTGGGAGCGATGGCTTCGATCCTTGCCGGCGGCCTCGTAGCCATAGCAGTCAGCTATGCCACAGGCGCCTGGTACCGCGCGCGCCTCGGCGGCTATTCCGGCGACGCCATGGGCACGGCCGTCGAGCTTGCAGAACTCGCCGTGCTCGCCATCGCCGCCGCCATCGCCCGCTGAGAGGCGCCCCACGGCCCGCAACGCCGCGGGCGCGCCACCGGCGGCCCGGCATCATGTTTCAGCTTTTCGCCCATGCCGGGATTGACCGCAAGGCGTGGGCCGTGGGGAGCCCCGAAGGCATACTTCCTGTATGTCGAGGGGCGCCCCACGGCCCGCAACGCCGCGGGCGGCCCGGCATGGGCGAAAAAAGGCCGCCCCCGAAGGGACGGCCTTTCTCACGCATAGCTGTCTGCGGTACCGATTATGGCGCGATTATAGTGATGCGTCCCTTGAGCTCCGGCACCAGCGGCTTGCCGAGCTTCCGCACGTAGGTGATAAGCGCGTCGCGCTGGAACTGGCTGGTCTCGTAGAAGCTGAGAGCGTTCTTGAACATCACGTAGCCGTCGCCTCCCGTGGCCATGTACGAGTTTGTCGCAACGGTGTAGATCTTGGCGGGGTCTATGGGCTTGCCGCCGATGAGCACGTTCTCGCACTTGTTGGTGACAAGGTTGATGGTGAAGCTGACGCCGTCGGACACCTGCGGGAAGGCACCCTTGCCGGGCGTGGTGACGATGAAGTCGAACAGCGCCTGGATGTCGGAGCCCTTGAGCTTGAGGACCGTGACCGAGTTGTCGAAGGGCAATACCGTGAAGACGGATTTCAGGGTTATGTCGCCGGCGGGCAGGTCGGCACGGATGCCGCCGCCGTTGTTGATGGCGAAATCGACGCCCTGGGGGGCGGTCAGCGCCTTCATGGCGTCGGTGACCAGGTCGCCGATGGCGGTTTCAGCCTTGCGGGACATCGCGTTCGGGAAGGTCTCCGCGGCGGTTCCGATCTTCTCCTTGAGCAAGCCTTCGACCTTGTCCTTGTAGTTGGCCAGAACAGGCAGCAGGAGCGGATGCTGGGCGAACTGCGGTCCGATCGGCGCGCCTTTGTTGTTGTCGTTGATGGACACGAGTTCCCAGGTGAAACCGGTCGCCTTGCCGTCCTTGACGGTCAGGATACCCTTGCCGACATCGAGGCCCCACTGGAAAGCCTGGACGATGGGCGTGCCGTTGACGACGACCGGCTCCTTGATGAGCGTGTGGCTGTGGCCGTCGACGATTAGGTCGATGCCGGAAACGGCCGCGGCCAGTCCCCTGGAACCTGGCTTGTAGACGGGATCGAGCCCCATGTGCACGAGGGCGATGACGACCTGGACCTTTTCCTTCTCGCGGAGGATCTTGACCATCTCCTTGGCTGTCTCGATCTCGTCGGCGAAGACGAGGTCCTTGACGATGGCCGGGTTGCCGATGACGTCAGTTTCCTTTGGGGAGAGGCCGAAGATTCCGACCTTGACGCCCTGGAACGTCTTGACGATGTAGGGAGCGTCGGCGACGTAGGCTCCGGCCTTTGTCTTGGCGTTGGCGGAGAGCATCGGGAACTCGGCGAGCGCCTTCTGCGTCTCGAGTACGCTCAGTTCGTTGTCGAACTCGTGGTTGCCGAGCGCGACGGCGTCGAAGCCTATCATGTTGCGGCCGATGATGTCCGGCTCGGCCTTGAAGAAGTTGGACTCGGACAGGCCGGTGTTGAAGTCTCCGGCGTCCAGTACCAGCACGTTGTCGAACTCGGCGCGGGTCTGGCCGACAAGCATGGCCATGGCGGGAAGACCGCCGGTCTCCGTCGCGTTTCCATTGGCGAACGCCAGCGGGTGTCCGTGGGTATCGTTGACATGCAGGATAGCAATCTTGACTTCGGCGCCCTTGGGGGCGACAGGCTGGCTTACGCATCCGGTCGCGAAAATGGCGGCGACAATGGCCAGGATCAAGACAAATCGTTTCATAAAACCTCCCTTAGGTGAACACGTGAATGGAAACGACCGGCGACGACGAAATTCCCGCCGATCAGGTCGTTCATGGTAGCACCCATCATGGAGACAGGCAAGCAAATGTTGGGGCCAGCCTTGCATGCAGGACGCCTGGATCCCTATACTCGGCTCATGATTCGGACGAGCGGAATACTTTTGCACCCCACCTCGCTGCCCGGTCCGTTCGGCATCGGGGACATAGGTCCCGTTGCGACAAGGTTCGTCGACTGGCTGGCAGACGCCGGGCAGGGGATATGGCAGGTATTGCCGCTGGGGCCGACAGGCTATGGAGATTCGCCCTACGCCCCTTTCTCGAGCTTCGCGGGAAACGAGCTGCTCGTGTCACCGGAACTGTTGCTCAGGGACGGGCTTGTCTCCGATGCCGAACTCGACTCGGCGAGGCTCCCGGAGACCGGCAAGGTCGATTACGGCGCCGTCATCCGCAAGAAGCGGGCAATCGTCCAGCTGGCTGCCAGCAGGCTCGTCGCAGAATGCGACGGCGCATTCTGCGACGGCGCATCCAGCCGCTTCTCCACCGGATTCGATTCGTTCCGGCAGCTGAACGCGGGCTGGCTCGACGACTACGCCCTCTTCGTCGACATAAAAGAAGAATACGACGACAGCGCAAGGGCCGCGGGCGTCGCCGATTCGTCCTGGAACTCATGGTGGCCAGCGCCGCTCGCGCAGCGGGATCCCGAAACCCTTGCGAGGAGAAGGCGTTCCAATGCCGACTCGATACGCCTTGTCGAAGCGGAGCAATACCTGTTCCGCAGGCAATGGGACGAGTTGCGCGAAGCCGCGGGAGCCAGGGGCGTGCGCATCCTGGGCGACCTGCCTATATTCGTCGCCATGGACTCCGCCGACGCCTGGGCCAGGCCTGACCTGTTCGCGCTCGACGGCAAAGGTCGGCCTGTCGAAGTCGCCGGTGTCCCGCCGGACTACTTCTCGGCTGACGGCCAGCTCTGGGGCAACCCGCTCTACGCCTGGGACCGTCATGAAGCCGACGGCTTCGCCTGGTGGCTGGCGCGCATCGAATCGTCGCTGTCGCTCTACGATGCGCTGCGCATCGACCACTTCCGTGGCCTGGCCGCGTGCTGGGCCGTGCCGGCGGGCGAACGCACCGCCAGGAACGGCCGCTGGAAGCCGGCTCCGGGTGCCGCGCTTCTGGAGGCGCTGGCCAAAAGGTTTGGGCATGAGTTGCCGATAGTCGCCGAGGACCTCGGTTTCATCACCGACGACGTCAAGGAACTGCGGAAGCGCTTCGGGTTGCCCGGGATGCGCATACTGCAGTTCGGCTTCGATGCCCTCGAGTCGGGCCGGGGCCTGGATCCGGGAAACCCGTTCCTGCCGCACAACTACGTCCCCGATTGCGTCGTCTATACGGGCACCCACGACAACGACACCCTCGCCGGCTGGCTGGCGGGGGCCAGCGCCGAAGAGATGGCCTTCATCGATGCCTGGCTCGGCTACAGGCCGGCTGACCTAGTCAAGGCGCTGGTACGGGAAGCGATGAAGAGCGCGGCGCTATGGTGCATCCTGCCGATGCAGGACCTGCTCGGCCTCGGCGGCGAAGCCAGGATGAATACCCCGGGTACCATCGGCGGCAACTGGGCCTGGCGCCTGGATCCGTCGGTACTCGGACCGGGGGGCAGCCGGCTCGCCGCCGAAGTCCTGTCGATGTCGTCGATATATGGGAGGGTCGCCTTTGGTGACACGGCTCCTCAAGGGGCGCGGCGCCGGACCTGAAGAACCCTTTCTTCGGTAGCTACATTGGCGCGTTCAAGGCGGCGCCCGCTGTCCTCATGGAAGTATTCCTGGACAGAGAACCTGGCTTCGCCCTCGGCCGCATTGACCCGGTGCCAATGGCCCGAGGAAACCAGCGCCCGCGCCTTGGCGTTGTCCAGGAAATACGCCATCAATAAGTCGTAGACCCGTTCACTGGCCTCGTCACCGTATACCGGGAACAGCAGCTCGATGCGCTTGTCCAGATTGCGCGTCATCCAGTCCGCGCTCGACAGGTACAGCTCCTCCGCGCCTCCGTTCCTGAAGTAGCATATCCTCGCGTGCTCCAGGTACCGGCCGATGACCGAAACGACCGTGATGTTCTCTGAAAGGCCCTTGAGTCCCGGCACGAGCTGGCATATGCCACGGACGTTGAGCATGATCTTGACGCCGGCCCGGGAAGCCCGGTACAGGGCGTCGATGATTTCCCGGTCGCACAGCGAGTTCATCTTCGCGGCGATGAGGCCCGGAGACTCCGGGCTAGACCGTTCCGATTCCCGGTCTATCATCGAAACGATCCGGCGCTTGAGGTCGAACGGGGCCATGGACATGTGGCGCAGCTCGCTCAGGGCGGAGAGCCCGGTAATCATGTTGAAGAACAGGCCGGTCTCGGCGCAGATCGTCGGGTTGGCGGTGAACAGCGACAGGTCGCCGTACAGACGCGCGGTCCTGTCGTTGTAGTTTCCTGTCGACAGGTGGACGTAGCGGCGGGCCAGCCCGTCTTCCTCGCGGCGTACCACGAGAATTGCCTTGGCGTGCACCTTGAGCCGCGCCGCGCCGTAGACGACTATCGCGCCCGCCTGCTCCAGCCGCGACGACCAGGCGATGTTCTGTTCCTCGTCGAACCGCGCCTTGAGCTCGACGACGGCGGTCACCTGCTTGCCCGACCGTGCGGCTCTGGTCAGCGCCTTGACGATCGGCGAATCGCCCGAGGTCCGGTACAGAGTCATCTTGATGGCGATGACGGCGGGATCCGTCGCCGCGGTCTCGACGAAATCGACGACCGGCGAGAATGATTCGTAAGGCAGGTGAAGCACGATGTCCCGCTTGCGTATCTCGTCCCAGACCGTGTTGTCCTCGCTGACGACGAAGGGCGGGCGGACCTGGCGTACCGGGAACCTCAGCCGTTCGAAGCCCGAAAGGTTGGCGAGTTCCATGAAGCCCTTGAGGTCGATCGGCCCTTCCATCGGGTAGACGTCGTTTTCGCCAAGCCCCAGGGCGAGGGCGATCCTCGACTGGAGTTCCTCGGAGTCGGCGGAGATCGAAAGCCTGACCGGCCACGAGTTCTGCCTGTTGACGAGGACTTCCTCCATCGCGGCGATGAAATCGTCGTCCCGGTCCTCGTCGACGCCGACGTCGGCGTCCCTCGTCACCTTGAAGAGCGTCCGCTCATTGACGGTGTAGCCGGGAAACAGCCGGTGCCCAAAAAACATCACGAGGTCGTCGAGCAGGGCGAAGCGGACGGTTTTCCCGATGGGCAGGCCCACGAAGCGCTGCATGTTTGACGGTACCTGGACAATGGCCAGCCGACCCTCGCCGTCGTCGGCGTGCAGGGAAAACGCGGCATGGATGCGGAGGTTGCCGGTCGTGGGAAAGTCGCCGGGGTTTTCGTCCAGGCCGCTTGCCGGCACGGCGAGCGGGGTGAGGGCCGGCGCGACCTGGCTGGTGAAGTAGTCCTCTAGCCACCGGTACTCGTCAATGTCGTAATCGGCGGGGCGCAGTATGACGAGTCCCTCGTTGGCGAGAGCCGGGAACAGTTCGTGCTTGAGGCAGGCGTACTGCTTTCCGCCTATCTCCCTCACGCGGCTGGCGATGCCTTCCAGGAGCGCATCCGGAGCGAGTCCCGAGAAATCGGGTTCGAGGTCGCCTGCCCTGAGCCGTGCCTTGATCGCCGCGACGCGGACCATGAAGAACTCGTCGAAGTTGCTCGAAACAATCGACATGAAGCGAAGGCGCTCGAGGAGGGGGTTGGCATGGTCCAGCCCCTCTTCAAGGACGCGCGCGTTGAACTCGAGCCATGAAAGCTCCCGGTTGAAGTAGTGCATTTTTTCCAGTCTGGCGCTCATATCAAGACCACCTGCAATCCAAAAACGTCTTCGAACATGTCGCTCTTCTCCGCGAGCGACAGCCGCTCGAGGGAGAGGTCGCCCTGGCAGTCGGTCTGCAGGACAAGATGGTCCTCTTTCATTTCAAGTTCCACCAGCTTGAGCCGCTGGGTATGCCCGCGGTCGAGGGCGTCGGCCACCCTGAGGATAGCCGAAAGCTTGAGCACAACCGCCCGGTCCTCCCTCGGGAGGCTCATGTAGTTGGCATGTGACGGCGACGGACCCGCCTTGCGGTGGTATCGGACGAGGTTGGCCACAATCGTCAGCTCGTCTCGTTGCAGGCCGAATATCTCGCTGTTCTGGACTATGTACTCGGAATGCCGATGGTGGCCGCTCGTACGTATGAAGTTGCCGATATCGTGCAGGTAGGCAGCGGACTCGAGCAGCAAGCGCTCGCGTCGGCCCATGCCATGCGATTCCTTGAGCCTGTCGAACAGGAACAGCGCGTGCTCGGCGACATGATTCGCGTGGCCCTCGTCGAAATGGAACCGCCTGCCCAGGCCTACGACCGAGCCCACGATCTGCTTGTGCAGCTCGGCTTCGATGTCGCCGCCCGCTTCGCCCGACATCGATATCAGGAGACCGTCGCGGAGGCTGACCCTCGGCACGACGAGTTCCTCGGCACCGGTACGCTCCAGGAACAGCGCGGTGATGACGAGGCCGGGGATCAGCGCTTCCGCATCGGAATACGAAATGCGATATTCCGTGACAAGGCCATCGACCGAGAATCCCTTGAGCCTGTCGACCAGTGCCAGGAAGTCGTTGCGCGGGATGATGCTGTAATCGGGCCTGCCCTCGGTGCCGGCTACCTTCGCCGCAAAGCGCGCATCGTTTCCTATGACTATGAACGAGCGGACCCCGGCGAGCGAAAGGTCTTCCTCGAGACCGTCGCAAGCCGTACGTACGTTGTCCGCCAGGAAGCGCATCAGGTATCCGGACGCGCCCATCGCCGCCCTCGACTGCTCGTCTATGCGTACGGTTCCCAGCCTGAGCGAATGCGCGGCCACTATCCTGCCCCGGCGCAGCAGCATGAGCTCCGTTGACCCGCCGCCGACCTCGATGATCATGGAATTGGTCCTGGCGAAGTACTTGGCGTCACCGCCGAGGGCACGCTGCACGGCCAGGTACATGTAGTGGCTTTCCTCGATGGCCTCGATAATGTCGACGCGGAATCCGGTGCGCATAGCCACGCGATCCACGAAGGCATCGCGGTTCTCGGCCTCGCGGAGGGCGCTCGTGGCAATGACGCGGGCACTGGCGGGTTCCACCCCGTAGGTGTGCAGCAGCTCGCGGAACCCCCGCAGGACGGCTATGCATTCCCGGGTCGACTCGCGGCTGACGAGACTTGTCGTAAAGACGTCGCGGCCGAGGGCTACCGGCTTGCCGGCCCTTTCGAGTATTTCGTAGCCGCCTTCGCCGGAGACGTTGGCGACAAGGGCGCGTATGCCTGTCGAGCCTATCTCTATTACCGCTTCGGTCCTGGAACCCACTCTTCCTCCGTGCGCGCCTGGTACCGGCCGCCACTTTCCAGTATGCCCGAGCAGAGCCGGGGGCGCAATAGACCGACGATTCCCTGCTCCGGACGTGACAAGCCTGCCGCCCTTCGTTGTATAATGGGTGCATGTTTTCACGCTTGCATATCCGAGGACGCCGCGGCTGCGACGGCCGTTCATCGTTCCCGGCGACTTTTATCGCTACGCTCATGGCGACCCTCATGGCAACGACCTTCGCGTCGTGCTCGTCCCGAGAGGGCTGGGCCGTGGTGCTGTGGCCGCCCAAGGGTTCCTCGATTAGCTATGGCGCTATCGTGCCCGTCCATTTCAAGTCCAACATCACCAAGACGTACGCGGTCGGCGTCCCGGGCTCCAAGGCAAACGAGGAGCTAGAACTATGGCGGGCCGAAGTCTATCCGAGCAAGTCCAAGGCCAAGGCGGCAGCAGCCGCTTACGGCGAACTTCTCCCCCTCTTCGGAGTAGCCACCCGCGACGGCCTCCTCCTG
>PGXR01000047.1:0-8956 GCA_002839245.1 Spirochaetae bacterium HGW-Spirochaetae-7
TCATCTCCGACATAGCCGGCAAGACCAACCTGCTCGCGATGAACGCCGCCATCGAAGCCGCCCACGCGGGCGACTCGGGCCGCGGCTTCGCGGTGGTCGCCGACGAGATCCGCAAGCTGGCCGAGCAGTCGACGGCCCAGGCCAAGGACATCGCCGCGGGGTTGGGCAAGGTTTCGTCGTCGATACAGTCGGTCGGAGACGCGGCGGACTCGGCCGTCCAGTCGTACGGCATGGTCCACGACAAGTCAGAGGCGCTCGGGAACGAAGTGAGCAGGATTAGCGAAGCGATGTCGGAGCAGGAAAAAGGCGGAAGGCAGGTACTCGAGGGACTCGCCCGGCTCCGTGACATAAGCAGGGGAATCGCCACCGGAGCATCGGAAATGAACGACGGCAACCGGGTCATCCTCGAGCAGGTGTCGCGGCTCAACGCGGTCAACCTGTCGGTCGTCCAGAACAACGAAGAAATTGCGCTCGGCACCAGGGAAATAAACGAGGCGATAAGCTCGACGGGCGAACTTACCTCGCACACCGCCGACCTGATCACCGAAGTGCGCGAGGCGGTCGACCGCTTCCTGGTCGACTAGTACCTGGACCAGGAATTTTACGGAGGATATCGCCATGATCCGCATCACACGCTATACATTCGTGACGCTGCTCGCCGCAGTGGCATCGATGCTGCTCGTCAGCGCTACGCCCAAGGCACCCTTCGATCCGCTCGGAGCCATTCCGTCCGGCGCCATGGCCGTCGTCACCGTCGGCAACCCGACAGCGCTGCTACGGAATTCCATCGACTTCATGCGCAACGCCGGGCTTGAAAAACCGGCGGCGGCCCTGGAGTCGTTCGTCGAGTCGACGCTGGCTTCGGCCGATCCGGGATCGGGCGACGCGACGGCGGCTGCCATCCTGTGCGCGATCGACCTCTCCAGGCGCTTCGTAGCCGCGATCTATCCCGCCGCCGGTGGCGCCGCCCCGGTTTCTGCGCTGCTTTTCATTCCCCTGCGCTCGGGTGCGTCGGCCGACGAGGAAGCGGCCCTCTCGGCCGCGATCGACGAGAAACTTTCCACCGGGGACGAGCCCGTCTCCGTATCGATGGCGTATCCAGGCTACCTGGCCATCACGACCGGCAGCATGGAGATTCCTGCCTACGGCAGCCCGGCCGCGACAAACCTGTCGCGGCTCGCTGCCTACCCCGCCTCGAGCCTCGCGGTCTGGGGAGACCCGGCCGCCGCCTCCGGATTGCTCGATTCCATCCCGGGCGGGCTCGGCTCCATCATGTCCGGCTCGGGTTCCGGCCAATCGCAAGAGGACTGGGAAGAAGGCTGGGACGAGGAATACGGCCAGGGCCTGGACAATACCGCTATCGGAAACCCTGGGTCAGACAGCTCCGGGCTGGACAATGAAGCCGCCGGCGCCTTGGACAACGTGCAGGGGAGCGTCGATTACGCTGACGATTTTTCTTGGGATGAGACGGCCGAAGGGACCGACAGCGAATCAGTCGACGAATCCTTTGGCGAGCCGCAGGAAGAAGGGCTGGCCAGGCTCGGGGATGCGTTCAAGGCCGGCCTGGACGAGGTGGCGGGGATCGAGTTCGCGCTGACCGTGCAGAAGGACCGGGCCTGGTTCAGGTTCGGAGTGGAGCCGGTGGCGGGGAGCAAGCTGGCAGGGATGGCGGCAAAGGCATCAGAGGGCGACAGGTCGCTGCCGTACCTCTCCTGGTGCGAAGCCGACGCCCTGGCGTCATTCGCCTGGTCCGCCCCGCAGGACGCTTTCGCGCCGGTCATCGAGGCGGTCTATCGCATGGTCCTTCCCGATCAGGCCTTTGTAGAAACGTCGATGGAAGCGATGAGGAAGATCGCCGCCGCGTCGGGACTGAACGGCAGCGCATCCATCGGCCTCGACCTTTCCGAGGAACTGGTGCAGGCCATA
The DNA here is from genome assembly GCA_002839245.1 of Spirochaetae bacterium HGW-Spirochaetae-7. Lineage (GTDB taxonomy): Bacteria > Spirochaetota > Spirochaetia > Treponematales > UBA12059 > SZUA-370. Next base: position 1,927 of record PGXR01000047.1, read on the forward strand.
CGCACGGGAAAGGACCTTGGCGACGACGAGGCGCTGGCCTTGATATCCAGGAGCCTGGGGCTCCGGGTTTCCGGGGCCATGCAACTGCGTGACCGGCAGGCGTTCCGGGACGTCACCGCTGGCATGGTCGACATCGTCAGGAACCCGGAATACGCCGCCCTGATGGCCAAGTCGGGAATTGCCTTCGACATCACCAGAAAAGTCGGCACGGTGCAGGGCATGCCGTTCGACGCCTACTCGTACGCTTTTTCCGCGACCGGGGAACCCGGGATGGAGAAGGAGACGGCGTTGGCGGCATTGCTCGGAAACCTGATATCGCCGGTGTACGTGTACAAGGACGACAAGGCTTTCATCGGCCTCGGCAACCCGGCTTCGGCGACCGAGGCCATTGCGCGCGGCGGCGCCAAACTGCCGCTCCGCCAGGACAAGGAGTTCAAGGCGCTGAGGGCAGGGGCTCCCGCCGACGCGCGCGCGCTGTTCTACCTGTCGACGAAGAGCCTCGCCCGTATCGCCCTGCGTCTGATGCCCGAGAGCCAGGAGCCGCTCGGCTTCAACATCAACGCCCTGTCCGGGTTCTTCGGCTGGTTCGACGCAACGCCGGAGCGCCTCGGCTTCGGCATGGCGACGGGCGCCGAGGATATCAAGGCCATCGTTGCAATAGCGGACTAGGTCGTCACGTCTTCTTCTTTCCTGCGTACAGGTTGGCCACGGCGAACATCGACGTGCCGACGATGAGCAGGAAGGAGATGGCGTTGATCACCGGAGTCGACCCGTCCCTGACCTGCAGGTATAGGTTGATCGGCAGGGTCGACTGGGAACCGACGAGGAACACCGTCGTATTGAAGTTCTCGAACGACATGAGGAAGGCGATGGCGGCGCCGCCTACGATGGCGGGCCTCAGGTATTTGAGGGTGATGAACCACATCACCTCGAACCTGTTCGCGCCAAGGTTGTACGCGGCTTCTTCCAGCGATCGATCGAATTTGCGCAGTCGCGCGATTATGACCAGGGTCACGATGGTGGTGATGAACGAGAATTGCCCGAACACCACCAGCCAGAAACCGGGGTTGAAACCCTTCAGGTAGACATGGAATATATTCTCGAAAAACGTACCCATGCTGTTGGCGAACAGCAGCAGGGAAATGCCCAGTATGACGCCGGGAATGACGAGCGGCGCTATCATCAGGAAATACAGGGCTCCCTTGAACCTGAAATCCTCCTGCTCGAACAGGAACGCCGCAAGCGTACCGACTACCGTCGACAGGGTCATTACCGACAGGGCCACCTTGAAGGAGGTGACGATGCTGCGCAGGTTGTTCTGGTCGTGGAAGATGCCGTATTTTTTGGGCCCGTTGCCGAAGAACCAATCCAGCGTGAAGCCTCCCCATGGCAGTGACGGGAACATGGAGTTGTTGAACGCCAGTATCATCGTGACTATCAGCGGCGCGAACAGGAACGTAAAATACAGGATGATGAATGTCTTGAAACCGGTATTGTACGCCGTCGAACGAGGCAAAGATCTGATCATTTGATTACCTTCTTGAGATCCTGCCCGGAAATCTTGAGGAACACCCATATGATGAGCGAGGAAAGGATGAGCAGCAGGAATCCGAAAGCCGCTCCCTGGTTCCAGTTGAAGTAGATGATGATCTGGTTGTAGATCTGCTCGGTGAACCACAGCGAGTTCTTGCCGCCCATGAGGTTGGGGGTCAGGTAGCTTCCGAGGACGAGCATGAAGACAATGATCGCCCCCGATATTATTCCGGACATACAATACGGGATGATGATGGTTCGCCAGATGGTTATCTTCTTTGCTCCGAGGTCGTACGCCGCCTCGATCAGGGAATCGTCGAGGCTCTCCATCACGCCGATGATCGGGATGACCATGAACAGCATGCTGGTGTACACGAGCCCCATGATCATCGTCGCGTCATTGTATAGCATTTCCACGGGTTGCTTGAACAATCCCAGATTGACCAACACCTGGTTGATGACGCCGCTCTCGCGTAGAAGTATCATCCATCCGTACACCCTGATGAGTTCGCTGACCCAGAACGGGACGAGCAGCAGCACCATGAGGAAGCCGGAGGCTTTCACCCTGGCGATCTTGGTGATGTAGAAAGAGACCGGTAGCGCGATTGCCATCACGATGAAGGTGACCAGGATCGAGTACATCGCGGTGCGTACGAAGGTGAGCCAGTATATCGGCTCGCGGAAGAACGCCAGGTAATTCTTGAAGGTAAAGCCGGGCTTTCCCGTGGACATGAACGAGAGCCTCAGGAGCTCGAGTTGCGGCAGGATTATCAGGAGGGACAACCACAGGAATACGGGGATGAAAAATATGAAGAATCCCCACTTTATGGTTTTCTTCTTACTCGTCGTCATATATCTTCCAGTCCGCTCTCTTGAAGCAAACGGATTTGGACGAGTCCCATCCTATCCGGATCTTGTCTTTCACCTGAATGTCGTCGAATTGCTTGGTTTGCGGCAGGGCGACGACCAGCTCGTCCGTCGAGCCCTCCGGCGTCACGAGCAGCCTGCTGTTCCCTCCGTCGAAAAGGATGGCCTTGACCTCGCCTTGCAGCAGGTTGAATGACGCAGAGCTTTCTTTCGGGTTGATGATCACGGACTCGGGCCTGATGAAAAGGTCCCAGGCGTCCCCGTCTTCGAGGTCGTAGGTCCCCGTCAGCGAAAATTCCTTGCCGTTAGAATAACGTGCGCTGAACGCGCTGCTCTCGCCCTTGTGCAGCGTCACGTGTAGCTTGTTGTTGCTCCCCACGAACTGCGCCACGAAGGAGGACGAAGGATGGTGGTAGAGTTCCTGCGGCGTTCCCACCTGCTCGAATTTGCCGGCGTTCATGACCGCCACGCCATCGCTCATCACCATCGCTTCCGACTGATCATGCGTGATGTACACGAAGGTGGTTCCCACCTGGGTCTGGAGCTTCTTCAGCTCTATCTTCATGTGCTCGCGCAGTTTCGCGTCGAGGGCGCCGAGCGGTTCGTCAAGCAGGAGTACCGTCGGCTCGAGCACCAGGCATCGGGCGATGGCGATGCGCTGCCTCTGGCCGCCGGACAGCTGGTCTATAGTCTTCTTCCCGGCCTCGGGAAGGCCGACCCGTTCGAGAAGGTCGTTGACTTTCTTGTCGATCGCCGCCGATTTTTCGCCGCGCCTCCGCAGACCGAATGCGATATTCTCGTAGACGTTCATCATCGGGAACAATGCCAGGTGCTGGAATACCAGGTTGACCGGCCGCTTGTTCGGCTCGATGTTGGTCATGTCCTTCCCGCGGAGTTCGATATGACCGCCGGTCTGCTCGTAGAAGCCGGCTATCATCCGCAGGAGGGTCGTCTTGCCGCATCCCGAGGGGCCTAGTATCGAGAAGAATTTCCCGTCTTCGACGTCGAGCGATATGTCGTTGACCGCCGTGAAGTCACCGAATTTCTTGGTCAGGTTCCTGACGGATAACGCAATTTGCATGATGATTACACCTGTCTGCTACTGAATCTTTTCCAGCGACTTGGCCAAAATGGACGCGAGGCCGGCGGCCGTGATGGCCGCCGGCCGGTTCATTTCCTGGGCGGTACTACCTGGCTGCCTTTATCTTGTCAAGCGTCTTGCCTTCCATTTCTTCGAGGCCGACGGGAACCGTGGGGTACCAGTTGATCTTGGCGAGCACCGCGGGGGGCAGGCCGCGGGTGAAGTTGGCCGCTATCTCGGGGTCAAGGAATTTGACGGCGTCCTTCGAGGCGGTGCCGTATGTCTCACGATTGGTGAAGAACGCGGCATTTTCCGGCCTCAGCATGAAATTGATCCACTTGTAGGCGCCGGAGACATTCTCGGACTGGGCGGGGATCGCGAAAGTATCGATCCAGGCAAGGGCTCCGCTGGACGGAGCGATGTAATCGATGTTCGGATTCTCCGCATGGAGCTTCCAGCCGGCCTGCTCCCAGGCGGAGGCGGCCCATACTTCCTCTGACCGTATCAACTGGAGGAGCTGGTCGCCGTTGTCCCAATAGGTCTTTACCACGGGCTTGGCGGCGATGAGGATCTTCTCCATGTCGTCGAGGAAAGCCTGGTACTTGGCAGGATCTGCGTACAGGTCGAAGGGCTTGTAGCCCTTGGAAAAGCCCATGCCTATGAGGGTCGGCCTCTTGAGCCGGTACGATACCCTGCCCGAGTACTGGGGATCGAGAAGGTCCTTGAAGTCCTTGATTCCAGGCGCCTTGGCGGTATTGACGACCAGGCCTTCGGTTCCGTACACGTGCGGGACGGCGTAGGACTTGCCCTTTACCAGGGTGTTCTTCTTGACGGCCGCCAGTAGCGAGGGGTCGATCTGCTTCTCGTCAACCTTCGAGTAATCGATGGGCTGGTATATGCCGTACTGCTCTACGACCGAGGAAATCCTGTCCTGCGAGGGCTGGACAAGATCGAAACCGCCGCCGCGGGTGGCGCGGAGCTTGGAGATCATCTCCTCGTTGTTGCTGAGGGTCACCTCGACCTTGATTCCGGTCTCGGCCGTAAATTTATCGATAAGCTCCTGCGGAGCATATCCTGACCAGGTCATCAACCTTAGGACCTTGTTCTCGGCGGGGGCGTCCTTCGTTCCATTTGCGAATGTCATCCCGGCGCACAGCACGAGAATTCCCAACAAGAAAGCTGCCTTCTTCATTCCGAACTCCTCTTTAAAATCGAGCTGCCTGTCGTCCGGGTGTCGGCTGTATCCTGGTACTTTTATGTATCATTCTAGAGTCAGCGCCAAGAGCAGCAATCGCCTGAGCGAAATGCAGCCCAGCTAGGTGATTACGGCGACGCCGTAAGACTGATCAGTATCGATCTCAACTCGCGCTTTGTCAAACCAATCCTCGATCGAGCCTAAAAATGGCGCGCTCCCCAAGGAGCGCGCCAGCCATCGTTCTTTTACCTGGAATCAGTTCCCGACCCTGATCCTGCGCCAGACGTCGTTGTACAGCTTGAGAGTCTCCTGGCCGAGGTCTTCCTTGAATTCGCTGTTGGCAAGATCCTCGAAACGGTAGTTGGGCGCCACCTTCATGAGCGCGCGGGCCGGCACGTTCGGCGACGGTATCATCAGGTAGTCGGCGATGCGCGCGGCGATCTCCGGCCTGAGAATCCAGTCGATGAACTTGTAGGCCTGCTCGGCGTGCTTCGCTCCCTTGAGTATGCAGAGGTTGTCCATGTACATCGGCGTGCCTTCTTTCGGGAAGAAGAAGTCGACGTCGCCGCGCTTGTCCTCCGGATACTCAAGAAAGACGTTCTCGGCGTAGCCCTGCACCACCCAGAACTCGCCGGACGCGAAGCTCTTTGCAAAGGCCTCAGCGTCGAACTTGACCAGGTTGGGCTTCCAGCGCTCGACGACCAGGCGGGCCTCTTCGAGGTGGGCCGGATCCGGGTCGTTGACGGAATAGCCGAGGTATTTCAGCGCGGCGCCGAGCACTTCGCGCATGTCGTCGAGCATCGTCATGCGGCCCGCGATGTCAGCCTTCTCGAAAATGTTCCAGCTGTGCTCGTAGCCCGAGACCTTGGTCCTGTTGACCGCGACGCCCGCAGCGCCCATCATGTACGGAACGCTGTGCGTGTTGCCGACGTCGAAGCCGATGCGGGCTATGGCGGCTGGGTCGATGTTCCCGAAATTCTTCAGCTTCGACTTGTCTATCGGCTCAAGGAGGCCCTCGGCGATCATGATCGACACGTAGTCGCCCGAGGGTACGACCAGGTCGTAACCCGCCCCGCCGGCCCCGCCCGCGACAATCTTGTTGTACATTTCCTCGTTGGAGGCGTACGAGTCGACCACGACCTTGATGCCGGTTTCCTTCGTGAAGTCAGTTATGACGTCGTCGGGAATGTAATAGATCCAGTTGAACAGGTACAGCTTCTGCCCGCCTCCGCACGACGTCATGACGGCGAGGGCCAGGGCGGCCAGAGCCAGGAGGATCGTTCGCTTCTTCATCGTAATGCTCTCCTTCCGCGGACTTACTTTGCCGCGATGTACTTGAGAAAATTCCTCGTAGACCAGGTCAGTACGACGGTGCCCAGGATCATCACCACCGACAGGGCGTTGATCACCGGCGACACGCCGAAGCGTATCGCCGAGTAGACGTACAGGGGCAGGGTCGTCGCGCCCGGCCCGGTGACGAAGAACGTGATCACGAAATCCTCGAGCGACAAGGTCACCGCCGTCAGGAAGCCCGAGACGATGCCCGGCATCGATATGGGGAGTATGACCCGCAGGAGGGTCTGCGTCTCGCTGGCGCCAAGGTCGCGGGCCGCCTCGATGATGGAGATATCGAACTCCTCGAGCCGGGCCAGAACGAGCAGGAAGACGAACGGCAGGTTGAACGATACGTGCGCCACGAACACCGTAAAGAGGCTCAGTCGCAGGCCTATGCCCGCGAAGAATATCAGCAGGGATACTCCGATTATTATCTCGGGAAGTATCATCGGCAGGAAGGTGATGGTCCGCAGGTATTTCCGCAGGCGGAACTTGTACCAGTTGACCGCGACCGCGCCGAGCGTGCCTATGACGGTCGCGACGAGCGCAGACGACAGGGCGACGATGGCGCTGTTGCCGAAGGCGTGCCACAGCTGGGGAGAACCGGTGAACAGCTTTACGTACCACCTGACGGAGAAGCCGGTCCAAGAACCCGACTTGGACTCGTTGAACGAGTAGAGCACCAGCACGAACAGCGGCAGGCTCAGGAAGAAGATGGTCGTGAAAAAGACGGACCTGGAGAACGACGGCCGCCTTTTCATCGCGAGCTCCCCGCCGGCGCCGGCTCGGCCACGGCCTGCTCCTTGTCGCCCGAGCCGCCGAGAACCGAGTTGCCGTTGGCCCGCAGCAGGAGCATGACGCCTATAGTCGTCACCAGCGTGATGACCAGCGATATGGCCGATGCCAGGGGCCAGTCGCGGCTCTTCGTCAGCTCGTCGGCGATGAGGTTGCCCAGCATGTACGACTCTGTGCCGCCGACCAGGAGCGGCACGGCGTAGGCGCGGTCCGCGGGCACAAGG
>PGXR01000047.1:8987-23438 GCA_002839245.1 Spirochaetae bacterium HGW-Spirochaetae-7
CCAGGAGCGGCACGGCGTAGGCGCCGAATATCGGTATGAACGTGAACAGGAAGGCCGTGAGGATGCCGCCCTTGATGTTCGGCAGGAGTACCCGGTTTATCGCCTTGAGCTTGGTCGCCCCCAGGTCGCGGGCGGCCTCGAGAAGCCCGAAGTCGAATTTGTCTATCGTCGAATACAAGGGCAGGATGGCGTACGGCAGGTAGGTGTACACCAGCACGAGCATCACCGCCCCGCGGTTATAGAGGAAGCGGATGCTCTGCTTGGCCAGGCCGGTGGCGAGCAGTATGTCGTTAAGGAAGCCCTCGTTGCCGAGGATGGCTATCCACGCGTAGATGCGTATGAGGAAATTGGTCCAGAACGGAATCATGATAAGCATGAGGAGGATGTTCTGGTGCGTGCTCCTGGCCATGTAGTAGCCGCAGGGGATGGCTATCAGCATCGTGATGGCGGTCGCGCCTATCGCGACGAGTATCGTGTTCAGCGTCACCCTGGCGAAGGTCGAGTTGGCTATCGCCCGGTAGGCGTCGAGCGTCGGGGTCCACTCGATGCCGCCCCTCTGGCCCGGCGTCATGAAGCTGTAGGCGACGATGATAGCCAGCGGGGCGAGGAAGAACACCGACAGCCAGAAGATCGACGGGGCGGCGTACAGGCCGCCCGGCCCCCCGGTGCGGCCGGGGACGCGCTTCATCGCCTGACCTCGACCAGGTACGCGTCCTCCGCGCTGAACGAAAGCCAGACCGAGTCCTTCCAGCCTATCTCCGGTCCGTCATCGGACCAGTCCGCGTGCTGCTTTATCACCTTGAGCACCGGGCCGTTCGCGGTCCTGACGTAGAACTTGCTCTGGAATCCGGAATAGATCGGCTCGTCGACTATTCCCGCTACGGCGTTCAGGCCGTTCCTGGCGGAACGCGGCTCGTCGAGTGCGATGCGTATCTTTTCCGGCCTGATCGTCCAGCTGACGCGGGAGCCGACGGGTGGCGGATCGTTCGCGGTCACCCTGATGGTCCCAAGGCCTTCGACGGCGAGCTCCACCAGTTCGCCCGACACCGACACGACGTTGGCCTCGTAGAGGTTGGTCTCGCCTATGAACTTGGCGACGAAATCGGTGGCGGGCGACTCGTATATCTCCTGCGGGGTGCCGATCTGGAGGACCTCGCCTGAGTCCATCACCGCGATGCGGTCAGAGACGGACAGGGCTTCCTGCTGGTCGTGCGTCACGTAGATGAAAGTGATGCCTATCTTGTCGTGTATCGAGTCGAGTTCGATGAGCATGTGCTGGCGGAGCTTGGCGTCCAGGGCCGACAGCGGTTCGTCGAGGAGGAGGACCGATGGCTCGTTGATGAGCGCGCGGGCTATGGCGACGCGCTGCTTCTGCCCGCCCGAAAGCTGTGAAGGCTTCTTGCCGGCGTGGGACTCCAGCTCGACCAGGTGCAGGTAGTCGGCGACCCTTGAACGTATCTCCGACTCGGAGGCTTTCTTGAGCCGCATGGAGAAGGCCACGTTCTCGAATACCGACAGGTGCGGGAACAGGGCGTAATTCTGGAAAACCGTGTTGACGTGCCGCCCGTCAGGAGGAAGAGGCAGTACGTCGCGGCCGTCGAGGAGTACCGTGCCGCTTTCGGGGCTTTCGAAGCCCGCGATGATCCGCAGCAAGGTTGTCTTGCCGCATCCGGATGGACCCAAGAGCGAGAAGAACTCGCCCTTCCTGATTTCAACGCTCACGTCGTTCAGCGCCTTGAAGTCGCCGAATGACTTGCATACGTGCCCGATGACTACGTCGCTCCCTTTCACCGTCTTTTTCTTTTCCCCTCCATGGCTCCATGATGATGTCGAATCAAGTTATAAGCGCAATCAAACGAGCGCACAATGGGGTATTCGAGCCGATCTTGTCAACCGTTTTTTTCATATTTTATGCGGGGTTTATTCATCGCCGCCGCCGTGTATACGCCATACATTCATGACCTCGGCCGAGCCTTGCGCAAGCAGGTGGCTCTCGGCACAATGTTGCCATGGATACCAGAACCGACCCCCGTGAAGCCTTCGGGAAACTCTACGACATCATCGTCCGGCTCCGGGCCCCCGATGGCTGCCCGTGGGACCGCGAGCAGACGCCCGAAAGCATACGCGGCAACCTGATCGAGGAAGCCTACGAATGCGTCGAGGCGATAAACGAGAACGACGTGCCGCACATCCGCGAGGAGATAGGCGACGTCATGCTCGTCGCTACGATGATGGCGGTGATCTATGAGGAGCGGGGCTCGTTCTCCGCCGCCGACGCGCTGGCGACGACGGCAGAGAAACTGGTGCGGCGCCACCCCCACGTCTTCAGCGATGCCGACGCGGCCACGCCCGACGCCGTCGTCAAACAGTGGAACGACATAAAGGAAAACCTGGAAGGACGCCGCAAGAAAGACTCCCTCCTGGACGCCGTATCAAAGGCCCTGCCACCGCTCGAGCGCTCGTACAAGCTGCAGAAAGCCGCGGCCAAGGTCGGCTTCGACTGGCCCGACCACCAGGGACCCTGGGACAAGCTGGAGGAAGAGCTGCGCGAATCGCGGGAAGCCTGCGCGGCGATCGAGTCCAAGGCTGCCACCGGCGCGGACGATTCAGCCGAGCGCGCGATGCTCGAGGACGAGATAGGCGACCTGCTGTTCTCGGTCGTCAATGTGGCACGCAAGCACAAGGTTGACCCCGCCATAGCGATGCACCGCGCGGCCGAGAAGTTCTCACATCGATTCCGGCATGTGGAGAAACGTATGGCGGCGGCCGGCGAGAAGATGGAATCAGGCAAGCTGGCTATGATGGACGCGTATTGGGACGAGGCAAAGAAGGGCTGAGCGAACGCTCCGCGTTTACGGCCCGATATAATAGCTGGCCATGGCCTCGGCGACCTCGGTCTTCGTCGAGCCTGAGCCTAGTACGGCCAAGCCTCTCGTCATCGTGCCTCTGGCGCTCGTTCCGAGGTCGCTGAAATCGGATTGCCCCTCCAGGAACGGCGTCGTCGACGCGATCGCCTTGATGAACTCGGTGCCGAACGGCGGCTCCATCAGAAACGAGAACCGGGCGTCATCATCGGGCGGGAGCCTGATGGCGGCCCCGGTACGTACGAGGCCGTCGGCTCCGCCGAAACGGTTGGGCCAGATGAGCTGTATACGCCCAGCCCCGTCGACGTGGTACACACGGACGTAAGCATCCTTGGTCACCCCGATGATTGCGGAGAGGTATTCGCCTGCCCTGTACGCCGCACCCGTGCCGCGATCGGTGCTGACCGATACCTTCAATCCGCCGGGAACCGACCCCGAAAGGTGCGCGAGCTCCCTGGCTCTATCCGCCGTACCCGAAGTCGGCGCAACCGATGCGTACGGCGGCACGGCGGCGAGGGGCACGAACCAGTCGCCCACTCCGATGAGCGTTCCGCTGGACAACTCAGTCAGCTCGAACCTGACACGCACGCTTTCGCCTTCGATAAAAAACCGCCCGGAAAGCAGGGCTTCGGCGCTCGTTTCCTGGAGGAACTGGCCGTACGACGCCTTGAGCAGTGGATCGAGGGCCGCCGCCGCGTTGCGGTTGAGCAGCTGAACTCGTTTGGAACCGGTCGATGCCAGCAGGAACCGGTCCTGCACCCATCGCGAGAACGGCGTGGGCAGATCGGAGTATTCGTAGGTAAAGGTGCCGAAGGCCGCCCTGACGCTCGGCAGGTAGTAACTCGACGCGGCGGAGTCCATGGATTCGGCCATTCCCGCCTCCTGAGCCAGAAGCGGAACGATCGTCGCAAACATCAGCAGCGCAAGCGCCAGAACGCGGTTCGTTTTTGACATATGATCCTCCCATCCGCCCACTGCAAAGCGGTTTGGCAGCAATCTGCTCCGGTGGCGGCACACTCGACTGAGGGCGCCAGGCCTCCCGGCCAGGAATTCCCGGTGCCAGCTGGATTATTTGGCGAAGTCGATATAGAAGGATGGGGTGCCCAATGAACCATACTCCCAACCAGAGCCAGTATCATGGGCAAGATTGACAACGACTGCATGGATTCCTTCCGGCACGTTTTTATCAAGCTTGTCCCAAGCTATCCGTTGAACCAACATTACATCATCTCTGTAATGTGTCAGCATATCATCATACAGATTTTGCCATACGCCTGTTTTTATTCCCATATTCGAAAAAAATGCGCTCTTATCTACCTTGTAATGAAGTACAAGATTTAAGTTGGTGCGCATACCCAATTCAATTGACAATTGTGTCATGATGGATTTCTTGACCCCTTTAGGCGGCTTTTTAAAAGGATTCACTTTTTCAAAATCTATCCGCCAATACAGATACTTGTCGTCCCTGCAGATAAAAATCTTCGTGATGCCCATGCCGTCTTGGTCAAGTATCCCCGCGGATGCACGCATCGGGGACGAAGGCGCTAGGATAGGCGGTATCCCGTTCCACGATTCCGGTTTCTTGATGTCGATGGTGCGGCGCTCCAGGATCATGGCCAGTCCCGGGCGGCTTCCCCAGGGGACGCGATCGACGGCATCGGGGAAGATAACCGAGGTATAGTTGCGTGGGGTCTCGCTCGCTCGCTCGAAACGAAGCCGCGCCGTACCTGCAGGGACGGTCAGGCGTCCGATCGGGGTGACGCCCAGCTTGTCGTCGCCCGAGAACACGGTATATCCGGGTGGCACCAGGTCGAAATTCACTTCGCTCGAGCCCTGCCTGGCCTTGACCGGAATGGCTATCTCGCCTCCGTCTGGCACGGTAACCCATTCCGTAGGCTGATCCAGATAATAGCGGTCCGCTACGAAGCTGCTCTGTACCGTGATGCTGTGAGAACCCGGAGCCAGCTCGATGGTCTCGGGGGTGAGGATATAGTCTCCCTCGTCGACACGTACCGACAGTCCGGGCGGGTCGCTCGTCAGCGACAGCATTCCCCTGCCGGAAGGCAGCTTTGTGCCGGATGCTGCCATGCTCCCGGAGCTCGGGGCGATCGCTGGGGGAGCAGCCGCAGCTTTGACCGGCCGGAGCGGCGGCACGCACACGACGTCCTTGCCGACGGGAACGAATACCGATACCGTCACCGGCTCCCAACCGGTTCCCTCGAAGCGCAGTGCGTAGCTTCCCGACGGGAATGGGCCTACGGCAAGGCTCTCGTCGGCTTTGGAAGCGCTCGCGAGGAAGGCCTCCTTCAGGTAGACGCTCACGCCCTTGGGCAGGCCTCCGACGACTATGGTTCCTCCCGCGAATTTCAGCGTCGTCGTCTTGCCCGGCTCGATGATCGGTTCATATTCCACGGCGTCCGGCCATAGCCCGTAGCTCACCTGCACCTTGAGCTTGCCTGAGGCCAGCCCCTCGACGGTCAGGCCTGTCTGGCCGAGGTCCCCGGCCTTGGCACCGTTCAGGAGCAAGCTAGCTCCCTCGGGGAAGCCGGCGAGCGACAGCGCACCGGTGGTGACGGGCTTGAAGCTGAACGAGACCTCGGTGGATATGCCGGGCTCGACGACGACCTTGCGCGACTCCGAGGAGGACGCATACCTTAGCTCCAGGCTCCGCTCCCCGGCCGGAAGGTCCGGTATCGTGATGGATTTACCCGGCGCCGTCCGGCCGGATTTCTTCCCGTCGATGTAGATGTCGGCATCGGTCGCGGCGATCACCTTGAGGTCGCCCGTCGTGGGCTTGAGGAACAGGGCGAAGGCAGCGCCGGTTTCATTGCCGGGAATGGTACCGATCAGCGGCTCGCTCTTGGTGACCCCGCGGCGGATACGGTCGAACATCGTGTGCGGGTCGAGCACGCGGTCGGTGTTGCGCTCGAGGAGAGACACCAGCTGGCGGCCGAATTCGCTCTCGTCGGGGACCGTCTCGGATGCGCCGGATGTCAGGACCTGCCTAGCGGTCAGGCGGAGCGCCTTCTTGAAATACTCTGAATCCACCGTAGGGCCAGCGCCCCTGGTCACGTTGAGAAAGTCGCCCGAGAAGCAGGCGTCGGCGATCAGGAGTACGCGCTGTACCTTGAGTCCGGCGACGTAGTTCCTGAGCTGGGCGTTTGGAATCCATGAACGTTGGCTGTATATGTCCTTGGCGCCGTCTGACGCAATCCAGAACCCCGTCCTCGATTCGTCGAGGTAGCCATGTCCGGCGTAGAAGATGAGGAGCGAGTCTTTGAGCCCGACCTTCCTGGGCAAAACATCGACGAAGAGCCTGCGTATGCCGCTCGCAGTAGCGTCCTTGTCGTACAATTCGATGAACTCGTCGATGAAGTACCGCTCGGCGAGCACGCGCTTCACGGCCTTTGCCTCCGACGCTGCGCCTTTCAGGGATGGCCACTCGTCGTACTTGTCTATGCCGATGATGACGGCATACTGCCTGCCGACGTCAAAGTCGTCTGAACCGACTATGGTCCTGGCCATGACCGAAAGCCCGCGTTCCTGTGCGGCGAGTGACATCACAGTACAGATAAAGAGCACAAACGCACTGACGATCCTGGCATACGGCAACTTTTTGAGCATGGGATCTCCCAACTCGTCGAACCGGCGGGAACGCTTCAGCAGATCGCGGCAGTGGCAAGACAGCCCGGCGAAATACGTAATGTACGGAGAATAGCACACCCCATTACTTTCTTCAAGTTTTCGTACTATTCACAATCAAAAACACTGCAGCTCCAGGCCGCCTCATGGATTTGGCGCCGATTGACTCTCATGCGCTCTGGGTTTATCATCAGATGACACAATGACTTTTTGTGTCATAAAGGATGGTCTATGGAACACCCCGGCATAATACAGGGCGGCATGGGCGTCGGCGTCTCCGACTGGAGGCTGGCGCGCGCGGTATCCGTCCAGGGAGCGCTGGGCGTAGTTTCCGGAACCGCACTGGACGCGGTCGTGGCCAGACGCCTGCAGCAGGGCGACTGTGGCGGACACATGCGCCGAGGCCTGGCCGCCTTCCCCGACCGTGCCACTGCCGGCAGGGTACTGGCGGCCTGGTTCCGGCCAGAAGGCACAACCGACACGCATGATTTCAAGCCGCTGCTGCTGCGCGAGATGACGGCCGACGGAACGAGCCCCCAGGCCGTGGACGACCTGACGGTGGCCGCCAATTTCATAGAGATATACCTGGCCAAGGAAGGCCATGACGGCCTCGTCGGCATCAACTTCCTCGAGAAGGTCCAGCTGCCCAACCCGGCAGCCATATACGGAGCGATGCTCGCCGGCGTCGACTACGTGCTTATGGGCGCGGGCATTCCCCTGGAGATTCCAGGCCTCCTTGACCGCTACGCCCGCGGCGAAGCCGGCGAGATTCGGGTACACGTCGAGGGAGCCGCAAAGGAAGAGCGATTCATCGTCCGCTTCGAGCCGTCGAGCGTATTGTCCTCACCGCCCGCGACTATGAAGCGCCCCTTTTTCCTGGCCATCGTCTCGTCGTACATCCTCGCCGCGACGATGCTCACGAGGGCATCGGGCAAGGTCGACGGCATTGTCGTGGAGAACCAGAGCGCCGGAGGCCACAACGCCCCGCCTCGCGGCGTGCTGGAACTCGATGCCGGGGGCGAACCGATATACGGACCGAAAGACAGCGTCGACTACGCGAAAATGGTCGGGCTCAACATCCCGTTCTGGCTGGGCGGCTCCTACGGCATGCCTGATTCGCTCCAGGTTTCCAGGGCGGAAGGCGCGACCGGGATACAGGTCGGCACGCTGTTCGCCTTCTGCCGGGAATCGGGGCTGCTCCCCGAACTCAGGAAACGCTTCCTCGCCGCCCTCGAGGCGGGCAAGGCGCGGATCTTTACCCACCCGGGCGCCTCCCCTACCGGCTATCCCTTCAAGATAGCGATGCTGGAAGGCACTCTTTCGGAAAAGGCGGTTTTCGAGAAGCGCACGCGGGTCTGCAACATGGGACTCCTGCGCCAGCTCTTCAAGACACCGGACGGCAAGATAGGCTACCGCTGTCCCGCGGAGCCGGTCGCCTCGTTTGTAAGCAAGGGCGGCGCCATCGAAGTGGCGGCCGAGGCCAGGTGCCTGTGCAACGCCCTGCTCGCCAACCTTGGCCTGGGCATGAGCTACGCGGGCGCCAGGCTCGAAAAGCCGCTCCTGACCGTAGGCAAGCACCTCGAATCACTGCGTCTCCTCGTCAGACGTTTCGGAACCGACTATACTGCCACCGACGTTCTCGTCTTTCTTGGCTTGAGTCAGCGCGGGGAGGTTAGATCATGATTCGCGACCAGATAGTAATCACCGGCATGGGCGTTGTTTCCAGCATAGGCATAGGCATCGACGACTTCTGGCAAGCCAGCGTCAAGGGCAGCTCCGGAGCCGGACGGATAGCCGCGTTCGATCCGTCTGGATTCCACAGCGAAATAGCCTGCGAAATCAAGGATTTCGACCCGGACAAGCGCATTTCGAAGAAGCAATCGAGGCGCATGGCCCGCTTCTCGCAGTTTGCCGTGTACGCCGCGATCGAGGCTGTGGAACAAGCAGGCCTGGACATTGCAAGCCTGGATCCAGCCCGCATAGGCTGCGTCGTCGGCTCGGGAGCCGGCGGATTCGACGTGCTGGAGGAACAGTACAACTCGTTCATCAAGAACGGGCCGAGGAACGGCAATGCCCTGGCCGTGCCCAAGACGATAGTCAACATGGCCGCCTGCACCGTCGCCATCAACCTGGGAATCACCGGCCCGAACTTCGCCGTCGTCAGCGCCTGCGCGACAGGCGGCCACAACCTGGCCATGGCAAGGATGCTGATACAGTCGGGCTATGCCGACGTCGTGATCACCGGAGGCGCGGAGGCAACGATAACCCCGATGGTCGTCGACGCCTACGGCTGCATGGGAGTGCTTTCAACCAGGAACGACGAACCGCAGCGGGCCTCGCGGCCCTTCGACCGCGACCGGGACGGCTTCGTCATGGGCGAAGGCGCCGGCATCATGGTACTGGAAAGCCTGGAGCACGCGACCCGACGGGGCGCCGCGATACTGGGGACCTTCCTGGGCGTCGGCATGAGCTGCGACGCGCAGAGCATAGCGATCCCGGATCCCGAGGGCCGCCTGGCAGCCGAGGCCATGATCCGCTCGGTAGCGGACGCGGGCCTGAAGCTCGACGACATCGACTACATCAACGCGCACGGCACCTCGACTGCGGTTAACGACGTCGTCGAGACCAAGGCCATCCGCCTTGCCTTCGGCGCGCATGCCGACAAGCTGTCGGTCAGTTCGACCAAGTCGATGCTAGGCCACACCCTCGGTGCCGCCGGCGCCATAGAGGCCATCGTCACGGTGCTTTCGCTGCGAGACGGCATCGTGACCCCGACCATCAACCTTGAGAACCCCGACCCGGACTGCGACCTCGACTGCACGCCAAACTCGGCGAAACCCAGGCAGCTGCGGAACGCCGTCTCCAACTCGTTCGGATTCGGCGGACAGAACTGCTCGCTGCTCTTCGGCAAGGTTTGACAGGGAAAAGCCGGCGGAACGGCAAGCCGCGAACCGGCAATCGGTTCGCGGCCTAAATTCATTCCACGTCGGGCTGGATGACGTGGAACAATCCGATGTGCTTCTTGTCCAGGATGACGTTGTGCGCCTTGAGGCGTATGGCGTTGAGCCTGATGAAGCCGCGGGAATCGGTCTGGTCGAAGCCGCCCTCGACGTCCATGCTGCCCAACTCCTGGTTGTACAATGATGTCGGAGACGTCCTTGCTATCGCGAGCACGTTTCCCTTGTACAGCGATAGCGTCACGGTACCGTCTATGGCTTCCTGTGACTGGTTGAAGGCCGCCATCAGGAAATCCATCTCGGGGGCGAACCAGAATCCGTTGTAGAGGTACTCGGAAAACTTCGGTTCCAGCGTCAGCTTGAGGTGCATTACTTCCTTGTCCATCGCGATGCCCTCGATATCGCGGTGGGCCGCCCACAGGATCGTGGCGCCCGGGCTCTCGTAGATGCCGCGTGACTTGATGCCTACGAAGCGGTTCTCCACCATGTCCATGCGGCCGATGCCGTTGATGCGCCCCAGATCGTTCAGGTACAGGAACATGGCCAGGTTCCCCGTGACCCTCTTGCCGTCGCCACGGTTGACCACCGCGGTCGGCAGGCCATCCTTGAACTCGATGTCTATAAGGGTCTCCTCGTCGGGCGCTATCCTCGGAGAATTGGTCCTGGAGTATATGTCCTCGGTGGCAGCCCGCGCCGGGTCCTCGAGGATGCCCGCTTCGTGGCTGATGTGCATCAGGTTCTCGTCCTCGCTGTACGGCTTCTTGACCGTCGCCGACACCGGAATGCCCTGCTCCTCGGCGTACTTGAGCATGTCGGTCCTTCCCTTGAACTGCCCGAGGAACTCGGAATCCTTCCAGGGGGAAATGACCTTGAGCAGCGGACCGAGCGCGGCGTAGGTCAGCTCGAAGCGGACCTGGTCGTTGCCCTTGCCCGTCGCGCCGTGGGCCACGTACAGCGCGCCTTCCTGCTTGGCTATCCGCACCTGGTGCTTGGCGATCACCGGGCGCGCCAGCGAGGTTCCGAGCAGGTAACGCCCTTCGTACAGCGCGTTGGCCTTGAGAGCCTGGAATATATAGTCGGTGACGAATTCTTCGCGGAGATCCTCAAGGAACACCTTCGATGCGCCCAGTTTCAGCGCCTTTTCACGGGCCTTGTCGAAGTCTTCCTGCTGCCCGACGTTGGCCATGAAACATATGACCTCATAGCCCTTGTTCAGGAGCCACTTGAGGATCACCGACGTATCCAGTCCGCCTGAATATGCCAAAACTACTTTCGTACCCATACCGCCCACCCCTCTTGTCTTCGTACTGTCTTATAGAAACAATCCAATTATAGCGATTGGGTTGCATTGCGTCAAACCGTACATGGGGCCTGTAATCCTGCAGTCTATTTCCGGCGACGCGAAGGCGGGCGTTCAGTAGACGCGACGCTTGTGGTAGCGGCGGAGGTCGGCGCTCCATCCATCGATAGAGCTGACGCAGGAGGCCAGGTCGGCAGGATTTCCGCCGTCGATGGAACGGATGACGACATGCCTGGCCATGTCAGGGTTGTCGCCCTGTTCGTCGTAGGCGTCGAGGTACTGCAGCCATTCTTCGGCACGGTCGCTGGTTTTTCCGCCATGGTCACCGAGATCACCGGACCGGACGACGAACATGCCTATCCTACCGGCGACCGACGCTATCGCCTCCATCGAGTCGTCGAAGCTGGCGTTCGGTTCGGGAGACCACGCCAGCTTGACGAAGGGATGGTCGATCCTTGCCAACAGGACGGAGGCGGCTTCGCAGGAGTCGAGCACCGAATCCGCGGCCAGGCCGAAGCACAGGGTAACTCCTAAACCGCCGGCCTCGTCGCCGAGCGACCGGGCTTCATCAACGAAGGCGTCAGCGTCGCATGCCGGAGACCCGCCCCGTGGTGCGGACCAGAGCCTGAGCGTGGGCGCGTTGAGCCCGTGGGCGGTGGCGAGCGCCAGAGCGAAAGCCGTACGGTCGTGCAGACATGCACGATACTGCGTCGCGAACGAGACGGTACACAAGCCAGCCCTGAGCGTCGCGACCATAGCTTCCTGAGCCGCCGCGACGTCGCCGGGAGCCAGGAATCCGTCGTCGGTCCATTCGACTCCGCGTACGCCTGCCGATACGGCTGTAGCGAGAACCATTTTTAAATCCGACCCTGGCAGGGCCGACGAGGAAAACGCCGCGCGCACCATTGTTGCATACGATTCTATCCGATGAGCGATGGCATTTACAACATATTCCCCGCCGGATGCCGAGCGCATGCCGCATTGACAATCGGCTACGGCCATGTTTAACTTTCAGTCACTAAGTAATGAGCAAGCAATACGGAGGCACATAGATGAAGCATGGCATAAAGCTAGGCGTAGCCTGCCTGGGCAGGACGACCTTCGACGTCGCGGCGGCACGCGGCATATGGGCCGAAACGAAGAAAGCCTTGGCCAGGCTCGAGAACGTGAGCGTCATAGCCCCGGACGACCTGGTCATCGAGCCGGACGAGGCTCGGGCCGCGGCCGACCTGTTCGCCAAGGCCAGGATAGACGGCCTGGTCATACTGTCGGGGACCTTCCACCTCGGACACCTTGCCCTCGAACTGACCAAGGCGGTACCCAAAGCTCCCATACTGCTGTGGGGACTGCCCGAGTTGCCCTACGACGGCGGCAAGATCAGGCTCAACTCGGTTTGCGGCGTCAACCTCAACGCGTCAAACCTGTACAAGTCGGGCATCAGGAACTACCACTACACCATCGGCCCGGCCATCGACGAGGACTGGGTGGACGCCGTCCGCGTCATCGCTGCGCTGGGCTCCGCACGCGTCGGCATCGCCGGTTACCGCGCCCACGGCTTCTTCAACCTGTCGGTTGCCGATCCCGCCGTCTTCCACGCCACCGGCGCCATCATCGACCACTACGAACTGGACGAAATCTGGAACGCGCCGGCTCCCGACGCCGAGGTAGCGAAGCGTACCGGGCAGTACCGCTCGATATTCGACGTCTCCGGGATAAGCGCCGACCAGCTGTCGAAGGTCGCCAACCTGGCCGTCAAGCTCGACTACATCATGTCGACCAAGGGACTGTCCGCGATGGCCATACGCTGCTGGCCCGAGTTCGCCGCCCGATACGGCGTTTCCCCATGCGCCGCGATGAGCCTCCTGCAGTCGGAAGGCCGGCTGCTCGCCTGCGAAGGCGACGTCGAGGGCGCGCTGTCGATGCTCGTCCACCAGGCGCTGGGCGCCGAGACGCCGTTCCTCTTCGACTTCTCGCAGGTCGACCTCAAGGAAGATTTCGCGTTGTTCTGGCATTGCGGCGTCGCTCCGTGCAACCTGTGGGACGGCCGCTGCGTCCGCTCGCTCGACACCTACTTCGCCGGCGGCAAGGGCGTCACCGCGGACTTCGTCCTCAAGGACGGAGACCTGTCGATAGCGCGACTGGACTCGGTGGACGGCAAGTACCGGCTCTTCCTCCAGAACGCCCATGTCATCCCCATGGACAAGCTCCTCAAGGGCACGTACATGAAAGCCAGGTTCGACAGGCCGGTCGCCGAGGTCCTCGACCTCGTCGTCAGGAACGGTATTGCCCACCACGCATCCGTGGTATATGGTGACTACCTCCGGCCCCTGCGGCTCGCAGCTCGCGCGGCCGGCTGGGAGGTCATCGAGTGATACACCTTGAAGCCGCCGAGGACGGGTTCGCCGTAAGCCTCGACGGGCGATGCGCACTGGTACATTCGATGCGCTCGCCCCTCCTGGAACTTGGCTCCGCGGAGCCGGCGATCCGCCAACGCAAGCGCGGCTTCACGATTCGACAGAAAAGGCTTCGCTACGTCAAGGCCAAGGCCTGGAAGCAGGTCGCGGCCCGTGAAGGCTTCATCGACATCGAGTTCGAGGGCCTTGTCCACATGACGATACGCGAATCATCCGGCTCGCTTGGCATTTCGTTCTCCCGCTACGACTCTTCCTTCAACCGTTTCAGGTTCAGGCTCCCCGCAACGCCGGGAGAGAGCATCTTCGGCTGCGGCGAGCAGTTTTCGAAGCTCGATCTCAAGGGTAGCCGCGTACCCCTGTGGCCGGACGGCAAGAGCGCCGGCGGCAAGTGGCATAGCACCTACTTCGGGCAGCCATCCTTCGTCACCAGCGAACGTTCCTGGGTCCACGTCGGCACGACCGCCTATTGCCTTTTCGATTTCAAGCGCCCCAAGACCACGATGCTGTCGTGCTGGGCGGTGCCCGAAGAGCTGTTGGTCGGCTTTGCCAGCGACGCGCCGTCGGCGACAGGCGCGCTGTCGTCGGCGGCAGGACGCCAGCGTAACCTTCCAGCGTGGACCTGGGAAGGCGCCTGGCTAGGCGTCCAGGGAGGGTCGGCGGAGGTGGAGCGGAAGCTGGCCGCCGCGAAGTCCTCGGGCGTCAAGGTAGGCGCGCTCTGGGTCCAGGATTGGTGCGGCAAGAGCGTGGCAAGCACAGCCAACCATCCGCAGTGGGACTGGCGCTGGGACAGGGATCTCTACCCGGACCTTCCCGCCGACATAGCCAGGCTGCGTCGCGACGGCATACGCTTCCTGGGCTATATCAACCCTTTCCTTTCGACGGAAGGCGAACTGTACGCCGAGGCGTCGAAGGCGGGCTACTGCGTCAAACGCCAGGACGGAAGCGACTACCTGGTGACGGCCACCACATTTGCCGCCGCCATGGTGGACCTGTTCAATCCCGCCGCCTTTGCATGGATCAAGGGCGTTATGAAGCGCGAGATGCTCGGCATAGGCATGTCAGGATGGATGGCCGACTTCGGCGAATTTCTGCCGGTCGACGCCGCTCTCCACGGAGGCCGCGACCCGCTGACGGCGCACAACGAATACCCGGTCCTGTGGGCCAGGGCCAATGCCGAAGCGGTTCGCGAGGCTGGAAAGGAAGGCGAGGCGATATTCTTCCTTCGATCTGGCTGGACCGGGTCGGCGAAGCATGCGCAGGCGTTCTGGGCGGGC